>CACXHC010000090.1 GCA_902767285.1 uncultured Ruminococcus sp. | reverse complement strand
GGAACCCTTTTTTTCAAAAAAGGGTTCCCCCACAAAAATAAAAATTAAAGGAAGGTTGTTATTTATGAAAAAATTAGTTGCAATAGTTCTTTCGGCTTGTTTGATGTTCACTATTGGAGGTTGTATTGACAAAGTAAGCAATCTTTACACTGCTATTGAGAATGAAGCTTCAGACATAGCCGAAGTTTTATCTCAAACTGATACAGATTCTGATTCCACATCATCTAAAAAAGATACTGACTCCGTTACCAAGAAAACTTCTTCCACAGAGGATTCAGATGCCAACACCGAAGTTGATACCGATTTTTTGGAGGATATAGACTCCGCTCTCACCGAAATTGATGAACTTCTTACCGATGAAGATTTGGAAATCATGCTCAGAGTTCAAGGCGGTGACTATTCTCTCGTAACTCCCGAATTTAAAGAGCTTATGGACGAATACGAGCGTCTTGTTAATAAATTGCTTACCGCATCAGATGAGTTTTCATCTGACTCTGATAGCGATACAATTGTCGATACTATTCATAATTTTGTTGTTACCGCTAAAATATTCGCTGAAATCGCTGACCATACGAAAGATATTAAAAATATTGATTTGAAAAATCTTTCGCCCGCTGACCTTTCATATATGTCGCTCGTGCTTAACAGAATCAACGAAGGATTTGAATCTCGCAGTAACAGCAGTGATACAGATTAAGGTGACTATATGGAGTTTTCACACGTTTCTGTAATGCTCAATGAGGCGGTTGATGGACTGAATATCAAAAAAAATGGGGTCTATGTTGACGGAACAGCAGGCGGCGGCGGTCATTCGTTTGAGATCGCTACTCGCTTAGGCGGTTCCGGTACGCTCATTTGTATCGACCAAGACCCCGATGCCATTTCTGCCGTGAGTCAAAAATTGTCGTCATTCGATAATGTGAAAATCGTTAGGGATAATTTTGTTAATATAAAAAATATTCTGGCAGATTTGGGATTATCGTCTGTTGATGGGGTTCTGCTCGATTTGGGCGTTTCTTCTCATCAGCTCGATGACGGCGAGCGTGGGTTTTCGTATCATTACGATGCTCCACTCGATATGCGTATGAGTCAATCGGGTATTTCTGCTTATGATGTGGTCAATACTTATGATGCGTCAGAACTTATCAGGATTTTGTCTTTGTACGGCGAGGAGAAATTTGCAAGAAATATTGTCAGAAAAATTGTTGATGTGCGTAGTCAAAATCCCATAAAAACAACTTTCCGGCTTGCCGATATTGTCAGAGATGCGTATCCTGCAAAATATCGAAAAAATGGTCATCCCGCTCGAAAAACTTTTCAGGCAATCAGAATTGCCGTCAATCGTGAACTCGATGTCCTCGAAGAGGGCTTGCAGAATTGTTTCGACTCTCTCGCAAGCGATGGCAGATTATCAGTGATAACTTTTCATTCGCTTGAGGATAGAATCACAAAAAAAACTATGGCTGATTGGTGCAGCGGCTGCACTTGTCCGCCGGAATTTCCGGTTTGTGTGTGCGGAAAAATTCCCAAAGCCGAACTCGTTAACCGTAAGCCAATTCTTCCTTCAGATGATGAAATAGCCGTGAATAATCGCTCCCGAAGTGCTAAATTGAGGGTTTGCAGAAAAATATAACATAACGGTAACGGATAAATTATCGATGTGTAACCACGATTGTTTAAAACTCACAATAAACGAACATCAGTTTTATTGAAGTTGTTATAAAATAATGTTTGGCATTGTTACGGTTTTGTAGTATAATATATATGTGGGGTTTTGTAAATTTATAACGCAAGTGGTTTTGTTCTTGCGTGTTAAGGGAGTGATCCGCTATGGCTTACATAGACGACAACACGGCCTATGACCTCTCGCTGTTTGAGGAACCTCAGCCGTCCGGACAGCCAAAAGCCAAAACACAAAAGAATAAAGTTTACGACATCAACAAAGAACGACGTTACAGACGTTGGGCGTTCCTAAACCCGTTGGAGGCTCTCGGTGTTGCAGGTGCAAGCATACTTGCCGTTTTTGCCGTTGCCGCCGTCATCTATGGACAAGCTCAACTTACAGAGCTTAATCACGAGATCGCTAATGCCCAGCAAAAGTTGAAAGAGTTGTCGAGTACATATACTCAAGTCGAAATGGCTGTCGAAAATAAGTTAGGCCCCTCCGTTGTTGAGGATTATGCCAAAAATGTTCTTGGTATGAGTAAAGCCGATAACAGTCAAAAAGAGTTTATCAGCTTCTCTGAGGGTGATAAGGCCGTTGTTGCTAATGATGGCAATAAAAATATTTTTCAGTCGCTCTACGATACTTTTATGGAAGTTTGGTGCAGCGACAACTGAAACTATGTATATTTTTTGTCTTGACAATATATACATTGTATAAACAGCACAAATGAGGTGGAACGGAAAAACGCTGTTCCACCTTCCTTTGTTAAAATTATGGAAGGATAGAAGAATAATGGGTGATATGGTACTTTCAGGCATAAGAAAACGTTCGTGGATCCTTATGTTCTTAATTGTGCTTTTGGGGTTCGGCTCGGTCATAAGCAGACTTTTTTATTTGCAGATAGTTAAAGGAAAAGAGTTGTCTGACCTCGCTGTTGACCAGCAAATGAGCGATATTACCGTTTCGGCAAAACGTGGCTCTATTCGTGACCGTAACGGAAATATCTTGGCAAGCAGTGCTAATGTGTGGAAAGTCGTTCTTGCTCCCGTTTATTTCGAAAACGACAGCGACAGACGCAAAGTTTCAAACGGTCTTGCCGATATTTTGGGCATGGATTCCGATGAAATATTTGAACTCGCTAAAATGAGTAATTCTTATTATCAAACTGTTAAAAGGCAAGTCGAAAGCGATGAACGAAATAAAGTCCTCGCTTTTATAGATAAAATTTCTGAAGAAAATCCTAAACTCGCAAGCGTAATCGTTCTTGAGGAGGATTACAAACGATATTATCCCTATAACGATTTCGCAGCGGCGGTTATCGGATTTACAGGTTCAGACGGTCAAGGGCTTTCAGGTATAGAGTATGAATATGACTCGTATCTCAGAGGCGTTCCCGGAAGAGTCGTCAGCGAAAATGACGGCTGGGGTGCCGCTATGCCCTTCGAGTATGAACAAAAACAAGAGGCTCACGACGGCAACACCGTCGTTTTAACCATAGATGAAACTATTCAGCATTTTTTGGAGAAACATCTTAAACAAGGTATAATCGATTATAAGGTTGCAGAGGGAGCTGTCGCCATCTGCATGAATGTTAATACAGCCGAAATTTACGGCATGGCGGTCGAAAATAGTTTTGACCTGAATCATCCATACGAAATATCTGATCAGTCGGCTTTGAAAGAACTCGAAAAACTTTCCGGAACAAAGCGTGACCAACGAGAAAACGAGATGCTCGCTCGTCAATGGCGTAACAAAGCCATAAGTGACAGCTATTATCCCGGCTCGGTGTACAAAGTAATTACGGCATCTGCTGCTCTTGAGGAGGGAACATCGAAACCATCAAGCAAATTTTTCTGTACGGGTTCGTATGTTCCTTATGAGGGAGTGCAGGCGATTGCCTGCCATAACCATGACGGTCACGGTTCGCAGACTTTCGCCGAGGCTTTGTGCAACTCCTGCAACCCCGCTTTCATGATGATAGGCAAGGATTTGGGTTACGAAAAGTTTTGGGAGTATTTTCAGTCTTTCGGTTTTAACTCAAAAACGGGAATAGATTTATCCGGAGAAGCTACCGGGCTGTTCTTTGTTCATGAGGGCGAACCCGAAGGCTCTATGTGGCCTACGGATTTGGCAATCGGCTCTTTCGGTCAGGGTATCACAGTAACACCAATAGAAATGGTTACGGCGGTTAGTGCTGTGGCAAATGGCGGAAAGCTGATGAAGCCTTATCTTGTTAAGCAAATCGTAGACGCTGACGGCAATGTTATCAAAACTACCGAGCCGACTGTAAAAAGACAGGTCATTTCTCAGCAGACCGCCGAGAAAATAGCGGAGATAATGGAGAAAAACGCTACCGAAGGAACTGCCAAAAACGGCTATGTCGCCGGATACCGAATTGCCGGAAAAACAGGTACATCAGAGAAAATCGGTCAGAGCAGAAAAAAGAATGTTGAAGATTATATCGCATCATACTGTGGATTTGCTCCGGCTGATGACCCTCAAATTGCACTTCTTGTTTATTTCGACACTCCCACAGGTGAGGCATATTACGGCTCGCAGGTGGCGGCACCTGTGTTTGCGTCTATCATGTCGGAGATATGCCCGTATCTCGGCATAGAGGCTCAGTACACAGATGACGAAATGAAGTACGTAAGCACAGCGGCGGGCAGTTATGTATCTTTGTCTATTGAGGACGCTCAGAAAAAAGCTCGTGACGATGGCTTCGAGCCTTTTGTTACGGGTGACGGAGATGTGGTAATATCACAGATCCCTGAGTCGGGTTCTCAAATTCCAAGAGGGGGCAGAGTGGTTCTGTACACAACTACCGACAGCACCAAAGAAACCGTTACTGTTCCTGACCTCGTTGGTTATACTGTATCCGAAGTTAACGAATACGCATCAGAATACAATCTAAACATAAGTTACTCGGGTTCGGTAAATCAAGAGGGCGTGTACTCGTATGCACAAAGTATAGAATCGGGAATTCATGTTCCGCCGGGAACTGTAATCACCGTATACTTTGGCAACAATGATGTTGATGATACCGTAATGTAATTGGTATCACCGTAAAAACAAGGATGTTTGTTAAGGAGGAATTTTTTAATGTTAATGTCAACAGGAATATGGTCTTTTGAAGCAGCACTTATTTCTTTTGTAGTATCATCGCTAATAGGAAGTAAACTAATTCCATTCTTGGTAAAGGTAAAATGTGGTCAGACAATAAAAGAAATCGGCCCTACTTGGCATGAAAGTAAAAAAAATACCCCTACAATGGGCGGTATCATGTTTGTAGCGGGAACATTCGTTGCTACTTTGATAACTTGCTTTTGTTACATGATGGCTACCGAAGATTTTATGATAAACAGACTCAAGATAGCTCAGGTTTTCGGCGGATTTATAATGGCATTTTTATACGGTGTCATTGGATTTACCGATGATTATGTAGCGATCAAAAAGAAAAAAAATGAGGGACTTACTCCCAAACAAAAATTAGTTCTGCAATTTGTTGTTGCTATTTTATATCTCATAGTAATGAGAATTTTCGGAGATGACACAAAAGTTCTCATTCCCTTTGTATCGTCATCGGTGGACTTGGGAATTTTCTATTACATACTTTCGGCTGTGTTCATTGTTGGTGTGACTAATGCGGTGAACATCACTGACGGTATAGACGGACTCAACGGTTCTGTAACGATGTTCGTTGCGGCGTTCTTTATGGTGATGGCCGGTGTTGCCGGATTCGTTGGAGAGAATATTTTCTGTGCAGCAGTTGCCGGAGGTTGTTTAGGCTTCCTTGTATGGAATTTCCACCCGGCTAAAGTTTTCATGGGAGATACGGGTTCGCTTTTCCTCGGCGGTGCTGTTTGTGCTATGGCTTTCGCCCTTGATGTGCCTATACTCCTTGTATTAGTTGGCATAATCTATTTTATAGAAATCGGCTCTGTTATACTTCAGGTATCGTATTTCAAGATCACCCACGGAAAGAGAATTTTCAAAATGGCTCCGATACATCATCATTTTGAAATGTGCAAGTGGAACGAAGTTAAAATTGTTATCGTATTTAGTGCTATAACCTTTGTTGCCGGTATAGGCACTTTGTTGTTGTTCCTGTTTGGTATTGTGAATATTTAAGCAGGCAGTGCCTGCTCACAATACGCACTATGGCTTAAAATGTGTGTACACCTACGGAATAAATACTTACTAAAAATCATAGCAACAAATCTGACTGCGTTGTTTGCAGTCAGATTTGTTGAAGAACAAGAAAAACCAAATATAAGGTAATAACTCGCTTTACACAAAAAGTTTTTTTCTTCAAAAAAAATAAGAAAATAAACTCACCTATAACGCAAAGCAAATCTTACACGAATTAAAGTTTTTTTTTGCTTCTTTTTTTTTCAAAAAAAAAGAAGAAGAGAGAAAAGAGGAGAGAGGAGCGGTAGTGTGGGGAATCAGTTCGATGGTATAACGAAAAAAGTGAAAGATTTCGTTTTTGACACGGAGAAAATCGGTGAACTTACCAAAGAGGCTGACGAAATCAAAAGAAAAAGGCGACGCAAAAAAAAGTTCGGTTTTATGGAGCTGGGCAACGGAGTTGATATTCGTTTTGTTTTATTGCTGACGGCTGTTGTGGTTATCGGTTTAGTGATGATGTTTTCGGCGAGCTTTCCGACTGCGTATTTTTCAAAAGAAAACAGCTACTTTTTCATAAAAAAACAACTTGTTGCGGCGGTTTTGGGTGTTGCTGCTATGCTGGTTCTATCGCTGGTGGATTATCACCATTTGCATTTTTTTGCGTTTCCGCTGTTGATAATCGGGTGGCTGCTGCTTGTTGTGGTGCTTATAGCTAATATCGGCTCAAATGAGCCGAAAAGATGGCTGAATCCGTTCGGTGTGAGTATTCAAGTATCCGAAATATGCAAATTTACCCTCATTTTGTTTATGGCTCACTGGAGTTCTTTGTATTACGACAAAATGCGAACATTCAAATACGGTGTTCTGCCGGGAGTGGTTTTACTTCTTGTGACGAGTTTTCTGCTCTACCTCGAACCCCACTACTCCGGAATAGTTATTTGCGGACTCATTATCGCCATAATGATGTTTTTAGCCGGTGTCCGCATAATCTATTTCGTTATTGCCGGCGGTATCGTTGCCGTAACTGTGGTCGTTATGGCGGCAACCGGAATGCTGACTTATGCTATGGCTCGTCTTGATGGTTGGGGGCAGGCTCTCACTTACACCGATATCGATATGTGGAATACCACTTGGCAGACTCGAAACTCATTGTATGCTATCGGCTCGGGCGGTTTGATGGGGCTTGGACTCGGGCAATCTCGACAAAAATATATGTATCTGCCCGAACCGCAAAACGATTTCGTTTATGCCGTTGTGTGCGAGGAACTCGGCTTTGTGGGTGCGTTCGTTATTATGGTATTGTTCGCTATCCTTGTGTGCAGAGGTATGTATATTTGTCTGAAAGCTACCGACAAATTCGGTACGCTCCTTGGAGTCGGTCTGATGGCTCAAATCGGTTTGCAAGTCATTTTAAATATCCTTGTTATTACAGACTGGCTTCCCAATACCGGTATCAGTCTGCCGTTCTTTAGTTATGGAGGTTCGTCACTTGTGATGCTGTTGGCTCAAATGGGTATCGTGATGAACATATCACGAACAGCGGCTCTGGAGAAAAAATAAACTCGAAAGGATTTTTGATTTTTTATGAGAGTTATTCTTGCGGGCGGCGGTACTGCCGGACATATAAATCCGGCTCTCGCTATTGCTCAATATCTTAAACAAAAACAACCCGATATTCAAATATTATATGTAGGCAATAAGGGCGGTATGGAAGAAAGGCTCGTTCCTAAAGCCGGTATCGATTTCAAAAGTATCAAAGTTAAGGGATTCTCAAGAAAAAAAACGTTCAAGGCAATTATTGATAATTTCAAAACCGTTGCTTTGGCTGTTTCGGCGATAAGCGACTGTAAAAAAATTATCGATGATTTTAAACCCGATATTTGTATCGGAACCGGCGGATACGTCAGCGGCCCTGTGCTGAAAGCCGCTAATTCTAAGGGTATCCCGATTCTGATACATGAACAAAATGCTTTTCCGGGAGTGGCTAACAAAATGCTCTCGCAAAAAGCAGACGCAGTTATGCTCGCTATTGCCGATGCTCAAAAATATATGAAGCAAAACTGCAAATTCTTCGTCACCGGAAATCCCGTCAGAACCGAAATCCTTACTGCTGACAAGGCTCAATCACGCAAAAAACTCGGGCTTGATGAACGCCCTGTCGTTTTGTCTTTCGGCGGAAGTTTAGGAGCGGAAAAAGTCAATCGTGCGTGTGCCGATATTATCGCACGAAGCGGAAAAGATGGGAAATATCAGCATATTCACGCATTCGGGCAGTATGGTCACGATTTCCCCGAACTCGTTAAAGAAAAGGGAACCGATATTTCGGAGTGTTCTAATCTCGATATTAGAGAATATATCGACAATATGCCTGAATGTCTTGCGGCGGCTGATGTCGTTGTTTGTCGTGCAGGGGCAATCACCATAAGCGAAATTCAGGCTCAGGGCAAACCCGCTGTATTTATTCCATCGCCGAACGTTGCGGAAAATCATCAATATCACAACGCTATGGCTCTTGTTAATCAAAATGCGGGCGAGATAATCGAAGAAAAAGATTTGACGGGCGAATTGCTTACCGAAAAAATCGATAAAATCGTCAGCGATAAAAATAAACTCGCCGAATATTCGGCTAATGCTCGTAAAATGGCTATAATTGACGCTAACGAGCGTATATATAAAATCATAATGGACGTTTATAACTCAAAAAAATAAATAAAAAATAGACGTGAGGTGTCGATTCACCGAAAATCAGCATATAATAATTATATAAATCTGATGTTACGGGGGAATCGTTTTGTCACAGCTTGTTGTAAAAGGTCTTTTAAGATTAAACGGAGAAACAAAAGTTCAAGGCTCTAAAAACAGTGTTTTGCCGATTTTGGCATCAACAATTTTGTGCGGCGGCGAAAGCATAATACATAATTGTCCTATGCTCTCAGATGTGAAAGCGACGGTCAATATTTTGAGGTATCTCGGGTGTAAGGTCGAAATATTCGGCAACACTGTTGTTTGTGATAGTTCGGGGTTGTCGGGGAATTTTATTCCCGACAGCCTTATGCGTGAAATGCGTTCATCTATCATATTTTTGGGGGCATTGATTGCAAGAACAAACAGTGCGGAAATGTGTTTTCCGGGAGGGTGCGAGATTGGACTCCGCCCAATAGATATTCATTTAAAATCGCTTGAGTCTTTGGGAGTCAGAATAGAGGACGACCACGGTTTATTTAGGTGTTCCGCCGAAGATGGCTTGTATGGTGCGAAAATTGCATTGTCGTTTCCGAGCGTGGGGGCAACCGAAAATATTATGATATGTGCTTGTTCGGCGGAAGGTACGACCGTTATAACAAATGCGGCGAGAGAACCCGAAATCTGCGATTTGGCGGAATTTTTGAATAAATGCGGTGCCGAAATATCGGGGGCGGGCGAAAGCACAATTGTAATCGAAGGCTCAAAAAAATTACATGGAGCTGTGCATACTGTAATCCCCGACAGAATAGCGGCGGCAACGCTTCTTTCGTGCTGTGCGGTTTCGGGCGGAAGAATCACTCTAACCGATGTAATCCCCTCGCATTTGGGGGCGGTTCTTTCGATTTTGGAGGAGTGCGGGTGCGATATAGATTCATACGGCGGAAATATCATTATGCAGAGTCCGCCGAGGCTTAATGCTCCCAAAATAGTGAGAACTATGCCATATCCCGGATTTCCGACAGACACACAGCCGCTTATTATGTCGGTATCGGCAAAGAGCAGGGGAACGGCACTCTTTATCGAAAATATTTTCGAAAACAGGTATCAGCATATCAACGGGCTTTTAAGAATGGGTGCAAACATAAAAGTTCAGGACAGAACCGCCGTTGTTCAGGGAGTTTCGTATTTGCACGGAGCTAAAGTTTCGGCAACTGATCTGAGAGGTGCGGCATCACTTGTAACGGCTGCGTTGGGTGCAGAGGGTAATACTTTTATTGATGGGGTAAAATATCTTGACAGAGGATATGAAAATTTTGAATCAACGCTTTCTTCTCTCGGGGCAAACATAGTAAGAACTCAGTGTTGATTATATTGTGTAGGTGCGAAAATGGAAAACGAAAAAAGAAATCAAAATCATGATTATTACGATTATCATGATAACAACGACCCTCTTGCCAATTTTAGTGACGACAAATATAATTATACCAAGGAATTTTCATCAACGACGCTTGACGAAAATATTTCAAATTTCGGCGGTATTCCGTATATGGGCGAGGTTGACGACTATTTCGCCCGAAATTTCGGGGATTTTGATTATTCGGAGCCGAGCAGGGAACGCAGAGAGCGAAAAAGAAGAGAAGAAGCCGAAAAACAGAAAAATCAATCGAAATCGGGGAGCAAAAAGAGTTCGCCGAAGTTAACATCTGCACAGCGGAAAACCCGCAGAGTAATTGCGTATGTGTTTGTTTTTTTATCAATCATCATTATATCGATAATATTTTCTGTTAAAATCATGTTTAAAACGAAGGAAATTATTGTAGAGGCGGATGGACTTCCGTATTCGTCACAGGAGATAATTTCGGCGAGCGGAATCGACCCGAACAAAAGTATTTTTTCATCAAAAAAGAAGGCGGTCAAAAAGACGCTTGTAGAAAATTATCCTTACATAGAAGATGCTGATGTTGAAGTAAAAATTCCCGGCACGCAGATAATCAAAATACAAGTAGCGATACCATCGTATCAGGTGCAGTTTTCGGGGGGATATGCCGTTATTAGTGAAAATTGTCGGATCCTCGAAATAAATGATGTGCAAAAAATCAATATTCCGCTGTTGAAAGGTCTTAAACTCAAAAATCTGGTTGTGGGCGAGTACATAACTTTTGAAAAAGAATCGACAAAAAGAGTTCTTGACGAAGTTGTAAAAAATATCAACGAGAACGAAGTAAAAAATATTTATGGTATAGATATTTCAAATACGGCTAACATCGAACTGAATTACGATAACAGAATTACAATTCTGCTTGGATTGCCCGAAGATGTGGGGTATAAACTCCGCACGGCAAAAGCGATAATAAATCAGGCACTTTCGGCAACGGACAAAGGCACGCTTGATGTATCGCTGGCGAACTCGGAACGCCGTTCATCGTATTTTACGCCGATTCACTCGTATGAGGTGGAATCCGACAGCGACAAGCCTGAGTATTCGCAGAACAACTCCGATAATAATTATGAT
>CACXHC010000089.1 GCA_902767285.1 uncultured Ruminococcus sp. | reverse complement strand
CCCTTTTTTAGGTAGAGTTAGCCATAGGTTTCACAGTAAAAGTTTTTTTTGCTTCTTTTTTTTTCAAAAAAAAGAAGAGAAAATAAACAACAAATCGGAGATTTCTTGACTTTTATATACAAACTATCCCGCCACCGATGAGTTGGGAATTTTCGTTATAAAACACGGCTGATTGTCCCGGGGTAGCCGCTCTTACCGGATTTTCGAACGAGATTTTAACTTGAGTATCGGAAACTCGTTCTATTTGTGCTTGTTCTCCGGAATGGTGGTATCTTATTCTCACGTTTGCAGAAATTTTCTCGCCGTATGGAATATCCGAAACAGCAAGAAAATTCAATCTATCGCAAAAAAGCTCCGATGTATAAAGGGATTTTTCATCACAGAGAACTACTTCGTTTTTTTGTGCGTTTATAGATTTGACGTATATCGGTTTGCCTAAGGCTATACCAAGCCCCTTTCGCTGACCCACCGTATAATGAACTATGCCTTTATGTCTGCCAAGAATATTTCCACTCTCGTCAACGAAATTTCCTTCGACAGGCTTGTAATTTTCGCAATTTTGTTCTATGTAATTGGCGTAATCGTCATCAGCGACAAAGCATATTTCTTGAGAATCAGGTTTGTTTGCAACGGAGAGTTCCACAGCTGACGCTATTTTCCGAACTTCGTCTTTTGTCAGATTGCCAAGTGGCATTATTGTTCGTGATAACTGCTCTTGAGTCAGTCTGTATAACATATACGTTTGGTCTTTTTGTGCAGATACAGATTTTTCCACCGTATATCGACCATTATCAAGACGAACAACTTTTGCATAATGACCCGTTGCCACAAATTCCGCACCGACTGAATCAGCAAATTCTATCAACTTATCCCACTTTACATATCGGTTGCACTCAATGCAGGGATTCGGAGTCATACCGTGTATATACATATCGGTGAACGGCTCGACAACGCATTTTCGGAATTTGTCCGCACAGTTTACCGCATAATACGGAAAATCAAGCTGATCCGCAACCGCCTTTGCGTCATCTATCTCGCAACAGCGACTGACTTCGCCTTCGTCATTGAGCCACGTTTTCAGAGTAACACCGATAACATCATATCCCATCTTTTTTAAAATATACGCAGTTAC
Organism: uncultured Ruminococcus sp.; assembly: GCA_902767285.1. Lineage (GTDB taxonomy): Bacteria > Bacillota > Clostridia > Oscillospirales > Acutalibacteraceae > RUG592. The sequence continues at coordinate 6,192 of CACXHC010000089.1, read as the reverse complement.
CGCACTGTCCACTCCACCTGACATTCCTACTGCTACTTTTGACATATTATCACTTCTTTTCTTTTGCTTATTTTTTTGGGAAAACCTTTTTTGAAAAAAAGGTTTTCCCAAACCCTTTCCAAAAAACTTTTATTGCGTAAAAACGTTTACTTGCTGATATAGTAAGTTTGTTGAACCGCATAAAATTTATATAGTTAAAGTTTTTTTGCTTCTTTTTTTTCAAAAAAAGAAGAAATTTTTTAAAGGGAGCTTTCATTGCGTAAAAACGTTTACTTGCCATTATAGCAAGTTAGTTGAACCGCATAAAATTTATATAGTTAAAGTTTTTTTTGCTTCTTTTTTTTTCAAAAAAAAGAAGAAAGTTTTTTTGCTTTTTTTCCAAAAAAAGGGAAAAAATCAAACTTTCTAAAATAAATCCCTGCTTTCGGAGTGAAAGCAAGGATTTCGATAATTTCTTACTTCTTGTCTAAAGTAACTCCGCCTGTTGGTGCTTTGTTGAGAGTTACGCCGGGATTCGCTGTGGGAGTAGGCATAGGAACAGGATTTGCGTTTGGTATTGGTGACGGCATGGGTACAGAGTTTACATTAGGTATGGGAGTCGGCATGGGAACAGGAGGTGCCGGAGGCATAGGGGGCATTGGAGCTGACTGCATTGGGGGCATCGGTGTTGACTGCATTTGAGGTATTGATACCGATGGCGTCGGAGTCGAGAACGAGCCGTTGTTTGTTCCGAGATTTACTGCTCCCAAAGGCATTGACGGAGCTTTCGGCTGTACGTTCTGGAGATTTGCTCCGCATGATGTACAAAATGCTGTGCCGTTGGGAAGCTCAACTCCGCACTGAGGACACTGTACAATCATATACGGTTGATAACCAGATTGCTGTTGAGTCATATCCACAGGAGGCATGGTATTTCCGCAATTACTGCAAAAAGCAACACCCATTTGTACTTCTGCACCGCACTTCGGGCAGACAACAAGACCTCTTTCTCTTCTCGTTTCGGCTTTGTAGAACTCAACCTGAACAAGTAAATCTTTTATCTTTTGGAACAGTTCCGCATACTCTGCCGGCGGATTGTTTCTTGTCGATTCAAAATATTTCTTTCCGAGTTCGGCATAAACTACTGTGAGCTGTTTGTCTACTCCTGCCATGCCCATCTTATTTTTGGCTGTTCCGGCAATAGAAGAACCCTGCGAAATAACTTCTTGGCTTACTTCATTTAACTTTTTTGTAATGTTGTCTAAAAATCCCATTTTTATCCCTCCATTAATTTTTTTATTTACTGTTTCTCGCAAGTCGTGATGGTAATTCTTTTGAAATACGCACAAGGTCTTTATCAAGAACAACGTTATAAAGTTTCGGGTCAACGATAAATCCCTCACACTCGCTGTTGTCATCGAGCATTTTTACAAGCTCCATATACGGAAGATTAACAAGCGATGCTCCGTGAAGTTCCGATGGCTTGGCGTTTTCTTGTCTTGTGTAGAAAGTCATGTACACTTCGCCATCTTTTGTTTTGTACAGCTGAGGTTTAAACTGAATCTTGTGCTTTACCGGAAACATTATAGGATTTTCGTTCTGAACCTCCATATCGTTTCCGTCTAACTGAACCTCGGCAGGAACAAAAACGTTGCTGTCACGCAAGCACGAAAGCAAAGAAAACATATTCTCTTTATTTCTGTTATTTATGAATCTGAGTACAAATGCACACAGAACAGTGCCGTCCTTTAAAGTTTCGGGAGTTATTTTTACAGCACCGCTCTCGGATTTTTTATCCTCAGAAGATACATTTTTGGTTTTTGGTATTCTTGCTTTCATTACATCAAATCTCCGCTTTTCAAAAAAATACAAATCGAACTTACATATAAATTATATACAAATAATATTTCTTTGTCAAGGAATATTTGTCATATAACTACGGTATTTAAGTAAAATCACTTTTTTGGATTAGTCGGCACAAAAGTTGTGAATCTGTCATAGAACGTGTATAATTTTTGAGTGCCGTTCTCTAAATGATAATAATGAATAATATACGGAAAAAGCAAACCGAGTTCCAAAACAAGCAGAATCAAAACTGCTATCGTTTGAAAATACATCATGCAGGCAAGCGTTACAATTGTTATAATAGCAAACATATGCGTAACAATAAGATGTATAAGCCTTTCATGCTGAAAAAACTGTATCTGAACAAGCAATTGTTTAACAAGAGCGTCTTTTTCTTCTTTCGAGAGTTTAGACATATTTTCATCAGATGTTTGATTTTCGATATACTCTATATAATCGCAAAGTCTTTTGTACATAAAATCACCTTAACCCTTGGCATCGAACCACGTTTTGCCGATATGTGCATCAGCCGTGAGCGGAACACTTAATTTTACAGCGTTTTCCATTTCTTCTTTCAAAATATCCTGAACTTTTTGGCTTTCATCTTCGGGCGACTCGACAATAAGTTCGTCATGGACTTGCAAAATTAATCTTGATTTCATATTTTCAGCTTTCAGTCGATTATATACTTTTATCATCGCAATTTTGATTATATCGGCGGCTGTTCCCTGAATCGGCATATTTCGTGCGACTCTTTCTCCGAAAGCAGCAGTAATCTTGTTTGATGAACGCAGTTCGGGCAAATATCGCCTTCTTCCGAACATAGTCGAAACATAGCCTTGCTTTTTTGCGGTTTCGACTTCTTGAGTCATGTACGAATCAACACCGCTGTAATGTTTCAGATATGCTTTTATATATTCGTCAGCCTCTTTACGAGTTACGCCAATATCTTTCGAGAGCGAAAACGCACCTATTCCGTAAATTATACCAAAATTTACCGCTTTTGCACGGCTTCTCAAAACAGAACTAACCATATCTTCGGGTATGCCGAACACTTGCGATGCCGTAACCGTATGAATATCAACATTATCTGTAAACGCATTTATCATTTCTTTATCGTTGGCGATATGTGCCAGAACACGCAACTCTATTTGAGAATAATCTGCATCAACGAGTTTACAGCCGTCATCACCGATAAAGAATTTGCGAATTTCTCTCCCCGCTTCGGTTCGGACGGGGATATTCTGCAAATTCGGTTCAAGAGAAGAAATTCTGCCTGTTCGGGTTTCGGTTTGATTGAAAACTGTATGAATACGATTATTTTCATCGGCAACTTTAACAAGAACATCACAATAAGTTGATTTGAGTTTCGAGAGTTGGCGATATTCCAAAATATCGTTAATAACAAGATGATAATTGCGGAGTTCTTCGAGAACTTCGGCATTTGTTGAATAACCTGTTTTTGTCTTTTTGGAGCAAGGCAATCCAAGATCCTCAAAAAGAGCTTTTCCAAGTTGCTTAGGAGAATTTATATTAAATTCGTATCCTACGGAATCACAAATATTTTTTGTCAAAATTTCGATTTTTTCTCCGATTGCCTTTCCGTACTCCGAAATAGCATTTTTATCAACTTTCACACCAACAATTTCCATATCTGCGAGGACGTTCGCAAGCGGAATTTCAATATCAAGAAGAAGAGATGTTTGCCCGTTTTCTTCGAGTTTTTTGTAAAGAGTATCGCACAAATCTTTCAAAAAAGCCGTTTCGTTGGCAATCTCCGACATAAAGAGCAAATTATCATCGTAAGATTTTGTTTCAACGCCGTATTCCTCGTAAAGTCTTTCAATATCGTACGAACTTGCGGAGGGATTCAGAATATACGCTGCAAGCGTGGTATCCATAACGATATTTTCGGCAGAAATATTGTTGAGTATCGCAAACGCAAAAAGTTTTTTACTGTTAGCGGTGTATTTCGCTATATTTTTATTTTGAAGAAGTGCAGTCAAAAGCTCTGTTGTTTTATCGTTTATGACTGCGATTTTATCCTCATAGCAGACATAAACTGTATAGGCTTGTTCGTCTTTCACTTCGGCGATGAAGTATGCCGAACCCGTTTTTTCAAGATATTCGAGAACGGCGGTGTAATCGCAATCAACAAGGACTTCGGGCAGAACAATATCTTTTTTCTTAGTCTGAGATTGAGTTTTGACATCTGAACGCAGTCCCCATTTTTTTATTAAGGAAAACAATTCGAGTGAGGCGAGTTCTTTCACGACATCATCAGCATTGTAATCGCTTACTGCATAGTGAGAAAGCTCGGTATCTATGGGGGCATCACGGCGAATTGTTCCGAGCATCTTGCTCAAAAACGCCGACTCTTTACCCTCGACAAGTTTTTTGTGCATGGCAGGTTTAACGTCTATCGAGTCTATATTTTCGTAAATATAGTCGATAGAACCGAATTTTTGAATCAAATCTCCGGCACCCTTTTTGCCTATGCCGGCAACACCGGGGATATTATCGGAAGTATCGCCTTGCAGAGCTTTTATTTCAATCATCTGTTGAGGAGATACTCCATATTCTTCTTTTATGCGAGCAACATCATATAGTTCGGCTTCGGGCTTACCCATTTTTGTTGCGGCAAGACGAACGGTGACGTTATCGGAAACGAGCTGGAGTGAATCTCTGTCACCCGTGGCGATAACGCATTTACAGCCGGATTTATCGCATTTATCGGCGAGAGTGCCGAGAATATCGTCAGCCTCAAACCCTTCGCACTCAACAAGAGTATATCCAAGTGTTTTCAAAAGCGATTTCAGAACGGGCATTTGTTGGGCGAGTTCTTCGGGCATACCGTGGCGATTCGCCTTGTATCCGCTGTAAGCGGTGTGGCGAAACGTTGGTGCCTTCAAATCGAAAGCAATCGCAACGGCATCAGGATTTGAAGTTTCTTTTATTTTATCGAGCATTGTCAAAAAGCCGTAAATAGCGTTTGTATATCTGCCGTCTTTGGTAGATAGCAGTTTAACGCCATAAAAAGCCCTGTTAACAATGCTGTTTCCATCAACAACGAGCAGAGTCACAATAAAAAATCTCCTTTGCATTAAGATATAAGTCCGTTTACAGATGTAATTTCACGGTCTTTTATGTAAACACGGGGAACACGTTTACCAACAAGGCAGGCAATCTCATAATTTATAGTACCGGCCCAAGCAGCGGCATCGTCCATCGAGATTTCGCAATTGCCCGATTTGCCTATAACTGTAACTACATCGCCAATTTTGACATTAGGAATATCTGTTATATCGACCATACATTGATCCATACAGATTCTGCCAACAACTTTGGCTTTTTTTCCGTTAACGATCATATATCCGTCACTGCCGAAACTGCGGATATATCCATCGGCATAACCAATCGGAACAGTAGCAACGGTCATTTTGTGAGGAGCGGTGAAAGTTCTGCCATAGCTAATAGTTGTCCCCTTCTCTATATTTTTGATATGAGCGATAACAGATTTGATTTCCATAGCAGGTTTAAGGTCGATTTGATTTTTAAGTTTACCCGAAGGTGCAAGACCATATAGAATAATTCCTGCTCTAACCATATCCATATTAGCATATTTATAGTCCATAATTGCGGCACTGTTGGAACAATGACAAATAAAATTCTCGTTTACCTTACCGCTTTTTTTGATATCATCACAAAGATTTTTGAAACATTTGATTTGATGTTCCGTATACTCTTTACCCTCGTCTTTTTCATCAGACACAGCAAAATGAGTAAACGCTCCGTTAACGCTGATATTCGGCAAATCGATTATTTTCAAAGCCTGTTCGAGAGCATTATCTCTCGACTCGTCCTGATACATTATACCGATACGGCTCATACCGGTATCTATTTTGAGATGAACCGGAACAGTCACACCCTGTTCAACGGCACTTTGCGACAATTCCTGTGCATACTCTTCCGACACAATAGCCTGAGTAATATTGTTGTTTGCGAGTGTTTTTGCATATGCCGGCGGAGTGTATCCCAAAATGAGAATTGGCGTAGTAATGCTGGTTCGTCTTAGTTCGATAGCCTCCTCAAGATTAGACACGGCGAAGAAGTCAGCCCCGAATTTTTCATACAAAGCGGCGAGTTCTTTGGAGCCGTGACCATAAGCATCGGCTTTCACCACACAGCAGATTTTCACATTTTCGGCGGTACAATTTTTTATAACTTTGAAATTATGTTCTATTTTATTAAGGTTTATTTCAGCCCAAGTTCGTTTAAAGTAATCGTCCACGATAATTCCTCCAACACAAAAAAATATTCAGTTATTATTATATTACATTTTTATTAAAAATACCATACTTCTTCTTT
>CACXHC010000088.1 GCA_902767285.1 uncultured Ruminococcus sp. | reverse complement strand
AGGTAAGAAACAAGTTGTCAAATGGGCCGTGGAGGGCATAGTCAAACGGGAGCTTTGCTTTCGGAGTATTCTATGACGTTGTAGGCAGATGTTAATTGCCGGAGATATGTTGGTATCTCGCTAAGTGTACAGCCATAGCTGTAAATCAAGGTGGCACCGCGGGTAAGTTTATTTATTCGTCCTTGACAGATTTTTGTTCTGTCAAGGACTTTTTTGTTTAAGGAGATTTTTTATCATGAAAATTAACCCGACTTTTGAAAAAATAAAAGAAATTGCCGAAATCGGCAAATATAATGTTCTTCCGGTAAGCTGTGAGATCCTTTCCGATTTCATAACACCAATAGAAACAATGCGAATCCTCAAAAATGTTTCTACTCACTGTTATATGCTCGAATCGGCACAGGCTAATGACAAATGGGGTCGCTACACGTTTATGGGGTATGACCCGAAAATGGAGATAACTTGTATTAATGGTGATTTGAAAATGGGGGAGGTCACATTAAAAACAAATGATCCTAATCACTATTTAAGACAAATTCTAAACAATTACAAAAGTCCGCATTTTGATTATCTTCCTACATTCACAGGCGGTCTTGTGGGATATTTCTCTTACGATTATCTCAGTTACAGTGAGCCTTCTGTTAAATGTGATGTCGATGACAGCGAAGCATTCAAAGACATCGATTTAATGCTCTTTGATAAAGTTATTGCCTTCGACAATATGAAACAAAAAATCATTCTTATTGTAAATATGAAGCTCGATGACATAGAAACCGAATACAATAAAGCTGTTATGGAGTTGGCTCAACTCGAAAAACTTCTTAAAAACGGTGAGAAAAAACACGAAAAAGGCGGCAAGTTGTTGAGTGAGGTAACTCCGCTTTTCAACAAAGAACAGTATTGCGATATGGTCGAAAAAGCCAAAAACTATATTTACGAGGGCGATATTTTTCAGATAGTTCTGTCTAACAGACTTTCGGCATCTTTTGAAGGCAGTTTGCTGAATGCCTATCGTGTTTTGCGAACAATAAATCCATCGCCGTATATGTTCTACTTTTCGGGAACAGATGTGGAAGTTGCCGGAGCCTCGCCCGAAACCCTTGTTAAACTTGAGAACGGTGTTCTCCACACGTTCCCGCTTGCGGGAACTCGTCCCAGAGGTAAAAACGAAAAAGAAGATTTTCGTTTACAGCAAGAACTTTTCGCAGATGAAAAAGAACTTGCCGAACACAATATGCTTGTCGATTTGGGCAGAAACGACCTCGGAAAAATAAGCAAATTTGGTACTGTATCAGTCGAAAAACTTCATTCTATCGAACGATATTCTCACGTTATGCACATAGGTTCAACTGTCCGTGGCGAAATCAGAGATGACAAAGACGCTCTCGATGCGGTTGAATCTGTTTTGCCGGCAGGTACTCTCTCGGGGGCTCCCAAAATTCGAGCTTGCTGTCTTATCGGCGAACTGGAAAAAAATAAGCGAGGAATCTACGGCGGTGCAATCGGATATATCGATTTTACGGGCAACATGGATACTTGCATAGCCATTCGAATTATCTACAAAAAAAACGGTAAAGTTTTTGTAAGAAGCGGTGCGGGAATAGTCGCCGATTCCGATCCCGAAAAAGAATTTCAGGAGTGTTTAAATAAAGCAAAGGCATCGTTGAAAGCTTTGGAAATCGCTCAGGAGGATGAATTATGATTCTATTGATAGATAATTACGACAGTTTTTCTTATAATTTATACCAGCTTGTCGGCAGTATAAATCCCGATATAAAAGTTGTGCGTAATGACGAAATTACAGTTGAAGATATACGCCGTCTTTCTCCCGAAAGAATAATCATATCTCCCGGCCCCGGCAGACCCGAAAACGCAGGAATAATAATCGAAACAGCCAAGACGGTCAGCAAGGATATTCCTACGTTGGGCGTTTGTTTGGGACATCAGGCTATATGCTCGGCATACGGTGCAAAAATCACTTATGCAAAAAAACTCATGCACGGCAAACAATCAAAAGTCGATTTTGATATGAGTTGTCCGCTTTTCAAGAATTGTCCCGAAAGCGATTTGGTTGCAAGATACCATTCTCTCGCCGCTGATGCCGATACAATGCCCGATTGTCTAAAAATCACCGCTCGCACGTCAGACGGCGAAATAATGGCTGTTCAACATAAAGATTATAAAATATTCGGAGTACAGTTTCACCCCGAATCCATTTTAACTCCCAACGGAAAAATAATGCTTGAAAATTTCATGAATTAAAAACAGAAAGGAAAGTCAACCATGATTAAAGAAGCTATCGTAAAAATTGTAAACAAAGAGGATCTCACTTATGACGAGGCATACAGCGTTATGAACGAAATCATGAGCGGAGAAACATCAGCTACACAGAATGCGGCATTTCTTGCGGCACTTTCGACCAAAAGTGCAAAAGCCGAAACAACAGACGAAATCGCCGGTTGTGCCGCCGCTATGCGTGACCATGCCACAAAAGTAAATACAGGTATGGACGTTCTTGAGATTGTCGGCACGGGCGGAGATAATGCACACAGTTTCAATATTTCGACTACATCTGCCATTGTTGCGGCTGCCGGCGGAGTAAAAGTCGCAAAGCACGGTAACAGAGCTGCGTCATCATCAAGTGGAACAGCCGATTGTCTTGAGGCTCTCGGTGTAAACATAAATCAAAGTCCCAATCGTTGTATCGAGCTTTTAAATGAAGTTGGTATGTGCTTTTTCTTCGCTCAAAAATATCATACGTCAATGAAATATGTAGGAGCGATTCGCCGTGAACTTGGTTTCAGAACAGTATTCAATATTCTCGGCCCCTTGACAAATCCCTCATCGCCGTCAATGCAAATTTTGGGCGTGTATGACGAGTATCTTGTAGAACCACTCGCACAGGTTCTTATAAATCTCGGAGTTAAAAGAGGTATGGTCGTTTACGGACAAGATAAGCTGGACGAAATTTCGCTTAGTTCATCTACCAAAATATGCGAGATAAAAGACGGTTGGTTTAAATCTTATATTATAACTCCCGAAGATTTTGGATTTGAGCGTTGCACAAAAGATGACCTCAAAGGCGGAACACCCGAACAAAATGCCCAAATAACAAGAGATATTTTGAACGGCGTTGAACAGGGATTCAAACGCAATGCGGTTTTGATGAATGCCGGAGCAGCTTTGTATATAGCTCAAAAAGCCGACAGTTTTAAACAAGGCATATCTCTTGCGACTGAATTGATAGATTCCGGAAAAGCCACCGAAACTCTCGAAAAATTGATTGAAGTAAGCAACCGTGCGGAGGCTGAGTAATGACAATTCTTAATCAGCTTGCAGAACACGCACTCGAACGCTGTGAAATCGCTAAAAAATCCGTTCCATTGAACGAAATACAAAAATGTGCGTTGGATATGCCGAAAGGAGATTTTTGTTTTGAAAAAGCACTCGGCAAATCCGATATATCGTTTATATGCGAATGTAAAAAAGCGTCACCGTCAAAAAAAGTTATATCTCCGGATTTTCCATATCTTCAAATTGCGAAAGATTACGAAATTGCCGGTGCGGATTGTATCTCAGTACTGACCGAACCGAAATGGTTTCTCGGCAGTAACGAATATCTCAAACAAATCGCCTCAACAGTAAAAATACCGTGTCTGAGAAAAGATTTCACAGTTGACGAGTACATGATATACGAAGCAAAAATATTAGGTGCATCAGCAGTTCTTCTGATATGTTCTATATTAGAAAGCGAGCAAATCACAAACTATATACAGATATGCGATGATTTGGGAATATCGGCTTTGGTTGAAGCTCATGACGAAGGCGAAGTTGAAACAGCCCTTAAATCGGGTGCAAGAATTATCGGAGTAAACAACCGCAATTTGAAAGATTTCAGCGTTGACACCGAAAACAGCAGAAAATTGCGTAAACTTGTTCCGAATGATATTTTGTTTGTATCCGAAAGCGGAGTTACATCTGAACAGGATGTACAAAAACTCAGAGAAATCGGAGCAGACGCCGTTCTCATAGGCGAAACCCTTATGAGAGCCACAGACAAAAAACAAAAGTTAAACGAACTCAGAGGTCTGTCATGACGAAAATTAAATTTTGCGGATTAACAACTCAAACAGATATTTCGTTTGTCAACGAACTTAAACCGGATTACATCGGCTTTGTGTTTTTCAAAAAGAGCAAGCGTTACATCACTCCCGAAAAGGCTGCCGATTTGAAGAAAATTCTTTCTCCAAATATAAAAGCCGTGGGAGTGTTTGTAGACGAAAGTTCAGATACAGTAATCGAGCTTTTAAACGAAAATGTAATTGATATAGCTCAACTTCATGGAAATGAAGATAATAAGTATATAGATCTCATAAAAGATAAAACAAATAAAACTGTTATAAAGGCATTGAAAATTCATTCGGAGCAAGATGTAAAAAATGCCGAAATCACCAATGCCGATTATATTCTTTTTGATAAAGGAATGGGAGAGGGAAAATCTTTCGACTGGAAACTCGTACAGCACATCAAAAAACCGTATTTTCTTGCAGGCGGATTAGATGCGGACAATGTTGCACAGGCCATAAGATATTTAAAACCATTTGCGGTTGATGTCAGTTCGGGAATTGAAACAAATGGCAAAAAAGATAAAGAAAAAATGCAGTTATTTATTACTGCCGTAAATGAAGGAGGATAACTATTATGAGCAAAATTTCACAAGCATTTAAAAACGGAAAAGCATTCATTCCATTTATTACTTGCGGAGATCCCGATTTGGAAACCACCGCAAAAGCAGTAAAAGAAGCAGTAAAAAACGGTGCCGATTTAATAGAATTAGGCATACCATTCTCAGATCCGACAGCCGAAGGCCCGGTTATTCAAGGGGCAAATATTCGTGCGTTAGCTGGCGGAGTAAACACCAACAAAATATTTGAATTTGTAAAAGATTTAAGAAAAGATGTTACAATTCCGCTTGTATTTATGACATACGCAAACGTAGTATTTTCTTACGGTGCAGAAAAATTCATAAGCATTTGTCAGGAAATCGGAATTGACGGGCTTATTCTTCCCGATATTCCTTTTGAGGAGAAGGATGAGTTTATTTCGATATGTCATAAATATGATGTAGATTTGATTTCACTTATAGCCCCGACTTCAGACGAGCGTATAGGCATGATAGCCAAAGAAGCCGAAGGATTTATTTATCTTGTATCCAGCTTAGGCGTTACAGGTGTCAGAAAAGAAATAACAACGGATTTGAAAGCGATAGTATCGGTTATTCGAGAAAACACGAATGTTCCATGTGCAATAGGATTTGGAATTTCCACACCCGAGCAAGCAGCCCAAATGTCAGAAATTGCTGATGGAGTTATTGTCGGTTCAGCTATAGTCAAGATACTCGAAAAGCACGGCAAGCAGGCTCCCGAGTATGTAGGCGAATATGTTAAAACCATGAAAGAAGCAATTTCTCCTGCTTTTTGAAAAAAGCGGGGAAAAAACTTCTTGTAAATATACGGTACTCTTTGCGTTGTATTTGGTTTGTACAGTTTGCAGATTTTGCCTGCCTTGACAAAATTCTCAATAAGTGGTAGAATAAACAAAAATGAAAATCATTTTCAATTATTCGGAGGCATATGTTTTTATGCAGGAGTACAAAACAAAACAAAAAGAAATTCTCATAGAGTGTCTTAGCAAAAATAAAGATATTCACATGACGGCCGCCGATATTGCCGAAAATCTTAAATCTCAAGGTCACCCATTGGGGATGTCTACGGTATATCGCCAGCTTGATAAGCTGGTTGCGTCCGGTGTAGTCAGAAAATATATAGTAGACGAAAATTCATCTGCGTGTTATCAGTTTGTCGGCAAGAATGGTGTTTGTTGTGAGCATTTTCACTTGAAATGCAACGTCTGCGGAAAATTGATTCATACCGATTGTTCTTTAATGAGAAAAATCACCGAACATATGAAACAAAATCATAATTTTGAAGTCGATTTGAGCAAAACGATCATTTACGGTATTTGCGAAAACTGTGCGTCAAAACGTGATTCTGTGTAACGAGGTGATGTCATGGCAATTTTGAAATGTAGTGACGTTACTATGAGTTACGAGAGTGTTAACGTTTTTGAGCATCTCAGTTTTAAATTGGAGAGAGGAGATTATCTCTGTATTTTAGGCGAAAACGGTTCAGGAAAATCTACTCTTATAAAAGGACTTCTCGGACTTCTTAAAACATCAGCCGGAAAAATTGAGTATTCGGACGGCCTTGTTAAAAGCGAAATAGGCTATTTGCCCCAGCAATCGCCTGTTCAAAGGGATTTTCCGGCATCGGTTTACGAAGTTGTGTTGTCGGGAACTCTTAATCGAAAATCGTTATCACCTTTTTACAGTAAGCGTGAAAAGAAAAAAGCCGACGATAATCTCGAACGGCTTTCAATAAAACATCTTAAAAATAGTTGCTATCGTGATCTCTCGGGCGGACAACAGCAGAGAGTTCTTCTTGCAAGAGCATTGTGTGCAACCAAATCTTTGTTGCTTCTGGACGAGCCTGTTACAGGTCTTGACCCCGTTGTGTCGGCAGAGTTTTACGAGCTTATAAACAATATAAATAAAAAAGATAATATTACTATCATAATGGTTTCGCATGACGTAAAGCAGTCTATTGAATGTGCTACACATATACTTCATCTTGAAAACAAAACTTGCTTTTTCGGAACGGTTGACGACTACAAAAAAAGTAGTATCTCAAATCAGTTTATAAATATCCGATAAGTCGGCGGAGGAAATATATATGGATTATTCAATAAACCAAATGCTTTCTTTTGAGTTTATGCAAAGGGCATTGATAGTAGGAATCCCCGTTGCATTGTGTGCGGCACTTTTGGGAGTAAGTCTTATACTGAAAAGATATTCTATGATAGGCGACGGACTTTCTCATGTGGGATTCGGAGCGTTGGCACTTGCGGCGGCTTTAAATTTGGCACCGCTTCAGGTGTCTATCCCGATTGTTATAATATCGGCGTTTTTTCTTTTAAGAATAAGCCGAAACAGCAAAATAAATGGTGACGGAGCTATTGCGATCGTTTCGAGCAGTGCTTTGGCGATAGGCATAGTTGTAACGAGCATAACAGGCGGACTTAATACAGATTTATACAGTTATCTTTTTGGCAGTATTCTTGCACTTTCGAGCAAAGATGTTGTGTTAAGTCTTGTACTATGTTCGATAGTTCTTTTTATTTATGTGTTTTTCTACAACAAGATATTTTCGGTTACGTTTGATGAGAATTTTTCACTTGCAACGGGAACGAACGCCAAAGCGTACAATATGGTTATAGCGTTGTTAACGGCTCTGACGGTAGTTCTCGGTATGCAGATAATGGGAACTCTGCTTATTTCGAGCTTGATTATTTTTCCCGGACTGACTGCCATGAGAGTTTTCAAAAGCTATAAGAGTGTAGTTATATCTGCGGCGATACAGTCGGTTTTTTGTGTTGTCACGGGACTGATTCTTTCATTTTATCTTCAAACGGCAACGGGTGCCACCATAGTGTGTGTTAATCTTGTATGCTTTATTATTTTTAGTATTGTGGGATTTATAAAGGAAAGATAAAAAAATACGCCGCATAAGCGGCGTACTGCGTTATTTTACTTCGAATGGCTTTATATCTTCAGTCATTTGAGCATCATTATTGGGTATATCAGCGGTAAAAACAGCATTTTTTTCACTGTCAACCATACTTAATACACCAACCACAGAGTGAGCGTTTACTTCGTAATTGCCCATTTTTAAACGCATATTAATGCCATCATATTTAGATGTCATATTAATAAATTTTTTGGCATTCTCTAAAGAAGAGATACAAACTGTTGCAGTAAACACAAAAATTCCCCCTTAAAATAAAACTATAATATATATTATCACTTTTTTGAGATTTGTCAATAATTTTTTATGTAAAAAATTAAATCTTTTTGTGTATAATAGGACAAAAAATGAGGTTTATGCTTATGACTTTTTCCGTTTTTAATTTCGGCTGTAAAGTTAATCAATACGAATCGCAGGTAATGAGCGATATTATGACTAAAAATGGATATACCCTTTCCGAAAATAAAGAAAATGCCGATATAATTATAATAAATTCCTGTACAGTCACATCTGTTTCGGATAACAAAGTTCTTAAACTTATCCGCCATATAAAAAGGATAAACGAAAATTCAATTGTCGTATTAACGGGCTGTATGCCACAGGCATATCCCGAACGTACTGCCGAATTTGAAAATGTTGATATAGTTCTCGGCAATTCTTCTCGAAATGATTTAATTGACACTTTAAATGAGTTTCTCAAAAGCCACGTCAAAACGGTAAACATACATAAGTATACGAGAAACAGCGATTTTGAAAATATGTCCGTTTCGGAATTTGAAGAGAGAACAAGAGCATTCGTTAAAATAGAGGATGGCTGTAACAGATTTTGTTCATACTGTATTATTCCGTATGCAAGGGGGCCTGTTCGCTCAAAGCCATTAAATATTCTTGTTTCCGAATTAAAAACGCTTGCCAAAAACGGATATAAAGAAATTGTTCTTGTTGGTATAAATCTTTCGGCTTACGGTCAGGATATTGGACTTCATTTGTGTGATGCTGTCGAGGCAGCTTGTTCAATAGATGGTATAGAGCGGGTTAGATTAGGCTCGCTTGAACCCGAAAGAATGGACAGCGAATCTATAAAAAGACTATCTAAACTTGAGAAATTCTGTCCGCAGTTTCATCTTTCACTGCAAAGCGGCTGCACGGCAACATTAAAAAGAATGAATCGCCACTACACCGCAGACGAATACGAAAAAATCGTTAATGATTTGAGATTGGCTTTCGGTGGTGACGATTGTGCCATAACCACAGATGTAATGGTCGGATTTGCCGGCGAAACAGAAGAGGAGTTTTCGGAGTCGTTGGAATTTGTTAAGAAAATCGGCTTTTCAAAAGTTCATGTTTTCCCGTATTCGCAAAGAGAGGGGACAGCGGCGGCAAAGCGTCCGGATCAAATCGATAATTCGATAAAAGCACATCGCAGCCGAATTATGATAGATGCCACAAATCAATCAAGAAAAGAATTTTTGAAATCACAGTGCGGTAGAATAACCCCCGTATTATTTGAACAACCCGATAAAAATGGCTTGTGGCAGGGATATACAAAAAACTATACTCCTGTAAAGGTAAAATCTGATATTCCGCTGAATGGGTTAATAAAAGATGTAAAAATTATAACAACTGAGGACGATTGTTGCATTGGTGAAATCATTTGTTATTTAAAAATTTAGTGTATTTTCACAGATTATTCATAATTATATTGTACACTATTCTTGTCGCAGTAATTTTCTGCTTGTTTTGGGGTGCAAACATAAAAAAATAAACATCATAAAAAGAAAGGATTTTTTTGTAATGAATCATTTGAGAAAGATTATCGCTATCTCGTTGGCAGCAGCCACTCTTACAGCATACGCCGCAACCGCCGTTTATGCAGATGACTATAAAAAAGGTGATTTGAATATGGACGGTGCTGTGGATTCTTCGGACGCACTTCTCATTCTTCAGGCTTCATGTGATTCCGATGAGTTTTCGAGCTTGGAATATTATCTTGCTGATTTCAATGATAACGATATAATAGACTCGGAAGATGCACTCCTCACTCTTCGCAAAAGTGCTTCGCTTGATGAAACAGACAGCGAAGATTATGTAGAAGAAAACGATGAAGATTATAACGACTACATAAACTACGAAGATTATACAGATTATGAGGATTATTATCAGGAAGAAGATACATATATAACATCAGGTACTCAAGTTGCCGATATGGAAGGCTGGAGTGCCGCTGATGTAATAGAAAAAGTTGGCCCGCTGTTTACTGAAGATCAGCGAAAAACCGGTATTCTTGCGTCTGTATCATTGGCACAGTTTATCCTCGAGTCCGGTTATGGTCAGTCCAAACTCTCTATTGAGGCAAACAACTGCTTCGGCATAAAAGGATACAAAGAGTCAACTCCGAGAGTCGATTCACCGTGGGACGGCGTTTCGGTGTACACAATTTCTACTAAAGAATACGATTCTTACGGTAATTCTTATTACATAGATGCTGATTT
This sequence comes from uncultured Ruminococcus sp., assembly GCA_902767285.1. Lineage (GTDB taxonomy): Bacteria > Bacillota > Clostridia > Oscillospirales > Acutalibacteraceae > RUG592. The sequence continues at coordinate 2,354 of CACXHC010000088.1, read as the reverse complement.
CCGCAAGTATGACTGCATGGAGGACAGCATTGAAGATCATTCAAACGTGCTTATTAATGCGTCTTACGATGGTGGTATAACTCATTTGTATGAAGGCATAGTTGGTTGTACAGATTACAAAAAGGCAGCTCAGATAATCTATAACGGCGGATACGCAACATCTCCGGATTATGTCAGCTATCTTTGCAGACTTATTGAACAGTGGGATCTTACCCAGTATGACCTTGCCAACGCACCGGAATCATACACATCGAGTTCCGAGACTTTGGCTTCATCACAAGGATTGTACAGAGTGCGTATTTCGTGGGACGATGCTTCATCTCAGCTTGGTGCATATTCGTTCTTGGAGAACGCAATTGAATGTGCAGACTTAAATCCCGGTTACAGTGTTTACGACAGTAACGGCAATATAGTTTATACAGCGTAATTTTTCAAAGGCACAGATTAAAAATTTCTGTGCCTTTTTATTTTTTTCAGAAAGGGGATCATATATTTTGATATTTTATATAAGCGATCTTCATATTGGGCATAAAAATGCGTTGATTTTTGATTCTCGCCCTTTTGAAGATGTAGACACAATGGAAACAGAAATCATAAAAAGATGGAACACCAAAATTTCAGCAGATGACCATGTATATATTTTGGGCGATGTCTTTTACAAATATTCAAAAAATATGTATAATTTTTTGAAATCGCTCAACGGACATCTTCATCTTATCATTGGCAATCATGATAAAGTACTTTTAGACAATGAAAAGGCAGCGAGTGTATTTGAAAGTATCGATTCTATATTGAATATAGTCGATAATTCAAAACAAATAACGCTTTGTCATTTTCCCATAATGGTGTGGAATAAAAAGCACAGGGGATCATATCACATCTACGGTCACGTTCACAGAAAAATAGACGAAGATACAATAATCATGATGAAGCAAGAACGAGCATTCAACGCAGGCTGTATGATAAACAATTACGAACCCTGTACTTTTGACGAACTTAAATCAAATAAAGAAAAATTCATGAAAGAAAATAATATCCAATAAGGAGGATTGATATTTATGTTTGAATTAAACGGAAGATTTGGTAATTGCAAAATATTTACCGATAATGTAGACCAAGAAACGCTGTCTCAATTATCAATGTTATTGAATCAGCCTTTTGTACAAAATTCGCAAATAAGAATCATGCCTGATACTCATGCCGGAAAAGGCTGCGTTATAGGTACATCAATGACCGTACAAAAAGAAATTTGTCCTAACTTGGTCGGCGTGGATATAGGCTGTGGAGTTCTTGCCGTAAAAATCGAAGAAACCGATGCGGATTTGAAAAAGCTGGACTCTGTTATTCATGAAAAAGTTCCTTCGGGATTTGCGATTCACAGTAAGGCAATCAATAAATCCAATATAGCTGAACTTATTGCTCCGGCAGATGTTGAAAAAGGATACAGAAGTCTTGGCACACTCGGCGGAGGAAATCATTTCATTGAATGTGATAAAGACGAGTCGGGTCATATATGGTTGGTTATTCACACAGGCAGCCGTTATTTAGGGTTGGAAGTCTGCAAACATTACCAAAATATTGCGTTTCGAAAAATCACCAAAAGAGCCGATATTATAAATGATGCTGTGCAGAAACTCAAAAGCGAAGGCAAGTTTGACGAGATAGAAAAGACCATCAAAGATATAAAATCAAGAGAAGTAAGTATCCCTAAAGATTTGGCATATGTAACGGGCAGTGATTTTGATGATTATATTCACGATATGAAAATTACTCAAGAACACGCATATATAAATCGAAATACAATAGCAGATGTTATCTGTTCGGCGATGAAATGGCATATAGTCGAACAAGTTCATACTATCCATAATTATATTGATACAGATTCGATGATACTCAGAAAAGGTGCGGTATCGTCACAAAAAGGAGAAAGACTAATAATTCCAATAAACATGCGTGATGGAAGTCTTATCTGTACAGGCAAAGGCAATCCGGATTGGAATTTCTCGGCACCACACGGAGCGGGCAGAATTATTTCAAGATCTCAAGCAAAAAGCAATTTTTCACTCGAAGAATACCAAAGGGAAATGAGTGGTATTTACAGTACGTCTGTAAACTACTCTACAATAGACGAATCGCCCATGGCATATAAGCCCATGGACGAAATAATAGCTAATATCGAACCCACCGTTGAAATTAATGAAGTAATAAAACCAATATATAACTTCAAAGCGTCAGGAGACTAATTAAATTTTTTGGAAAAGGGGTTCGGGTGCTGTGAAAAATCGGCTTTCTTGGGAAAACCTTTTTTGAAAAAAAGGTTTTCCCAAACCCTTTCCAAAAAACTTTAATTGTGT
>CACXHC010000087.1 GCA_902767285.1 uncultured Ruminococcus sp. | reverse complement strand
TTTTTGAAAAAAAAGAAGCAAAAAAAACTTTTACTATATAAATTTTATGTGTTTCAACGAACATTCTATAAACTGAAACAAATCCGAAAACTGAAACAAATCCGACTGCAAACGCCGCAGTCGGATTTGTTTTCATATTATCAACTAAACCTACTCTACCATAAAAAAGTTTTTTGGAAAGGGTTTGGGAAAACCTTTTTTCAAAAAAGGTTTTCCCAAGAAAAGCCTCAAGTGCAGGCACCGCCTGCCCGACTGCGAGAAATGCAGTCGGATGTGTTACTATTTATGAATAGAAAAGTTCATACAACAAAAAGTTTTTTTGCTTCTTTTTTTTCAAAAAAAGAAGAAGAAAAAAATCACTTTTTAGACTTGCTTTTGGATTTGGAAGAAGATGTCTTTTCGGAAGATTTCGCCGGAGCATCAGCTGCCGGCTCTTTTGTAAGGAGGTTGTAGCAAACTGCCGCCAACGCACCGCCGACAAGTGGAGCTACGATAAATACCCATACTTGTGAAAACGCTGTTGCACCGTCCTTGCAATTGAAGAGCATAGCTATGAAAGCCGCACCGAAACTTCTTGCAGGGTTAACCGACGTACCTGTGAGTGGAAGTCCGAGAAGATGAACAAGCGTGAGCGAAAGTCCTATAACTATGCCTGCGAGATTTGAGAAATTCTCTTTGCTCGTAACTCCGCAAATTGCGAAAACAAATACAAATGTCAAAACAACTTCGGTTATCAATGCACCCGAAAGAGTTATTCCTACTGCCGAAAGTTCGCCGTAACCGTTTGTGCCTAATGCGTGATGATCAAAATAGGACGCTCCGCCCGAGAACATCGCATAAAGAACAACAGCTCCAACAGTAGCTCCCAAGAACTGGCTTACGACATATCCGCAAAATTCAACGGGAGTCATTTTTTTGTTGATGAGCATCGCCAGCGACACAGCCGGGTTAACGTGACAGCCCGATACGTTGCCTATCGAATACGCCATAGCAACTATAACCAGACCAAACGCCAACGCAATTCCGACATAGCCGTCACACGTTGTTGCAACTCCGCAGCCAAAAGCTACAAGAACCGCTGTACCTAAAAATTCTGCCAAAAACTTTTTAAACATACTATCTCCTCCTTTAAAGGAATTTATTTCACTTTTCATTTTATCACGTTCAATTGTTAAAGTAAAGTAAAATATCTCTTCGGATATTAGTATATTTTTAACAATATATTTTTGTTACATAATGCGTTTTAATAATATATCACGAAAAAATAACGTTTATTCCTACGTTTATAAGCCCCAGTGCGAAACCTATCAACGCACCCAAATTTACTATCATATCAAGTTGTTCTTTCATGACTTTCAAAACGATTTGTTCGAGAGTATCAACGTCCATCTGGTCGATTTTTTCTTTTATCATTTTGGGAATATCAACTCTCTGCATAAGCTCGTCAACCAGTTTATCAACTACATCATCGTAAGTATCGGAAATTGTTGCAAGCAGATTCTCTTCACTGAATCCGCCTTTGTCAAGCAGACTTTTTATGGATTCGTTTTCGGCTTCATCGAGTTTTTTGTCAACTTCTCTTCTTATTATGGCAGCTCCGTTTTCTTCAATCCACTGTTGGGCGATTTTTCCCAAAGACTCTGTAAATCCTTTTATCACTTCTTCAACTAACGCATTATTAAAAAGTCGTCTTTTGAAACCGTCCTCCGCCATTACCCATTCATGAAATTTTTTTGGAGCTTCGTTAGATACCATTTTTCCGATTTCCATAGAATTGACCGACTGAACTATAAGAGCTGTCGTCATGGAAGCAAGCTTTGTTTTTTTCTCCTCGTAACTTTCATCGCTCATCTTCCAAATTTTGATCACCTCGTCACGAAGTTTTTCTGAAAGCACACCTGTTATAATGCCTGTAATATCGCCTTTCAGTTTTTCTTCCGAAAGTCTGCTTTTTATGTCCTCTTTTGTAAGAAGCTTATTGCCAACGACATCACCGACCGCAACAGCGAGTTTATCTTTCTGCTTTGGTATAACGCCCGGAGTGAACGGAAGTCTTTTTCCCATGAACATAACTTCATGCTTAGGTCTAAAAAGCATTTTTACAGCAAGATAATTCGTGCCGTAGCCAATCACCGTTCCCATAACGATAGTAACAATATACTGAATCATATTCCTTCCAACCTTTTAATCATCATAATATTCGGGATACAAATAATCATAATTTCCCGTAACATATCCATACATTCCCAACTTAGGAGAATATACATACCAAAAATCGCCTGTGTCATCTATCAAATAAACATACTCCTCATAATACAACTTACCTATTGTATCGCTTTTTTCAGCACTGGGAGCATCTCTCAACGAAAGGTAGCCAACATCAACATCAACTATATATGTATCGTAATCCTCGGGAGGTTCACCTACACCGGCATAAAGTCCGGGGGCTTTCTCTTTGATTTTACTTTCGGTTTTGCTTTCGACTTTACTCTCGATTTTGCTTGCAACTTTGCTCTCAACTTTACTCTCGACTTTACTCTCGACTTTACTTTCGACTTTACTCTCAACTTTGCTTTCAGCTTTACTTGATGATTCAGCTTTTTTGCTGCTACTGCTTGACTTTTTGCTTTCGGGCTTGCTCGACTCGATTTTTATTTTCTTCTCCGAAAGCAAATTCTTATCGATATATCCAACATTACCGTTTTTATCGATAACTCTCCAAATGCCGTTTTGAGGTTTGAGCAAAGTAGTTATTATATCATTTTGATAAACAGAAACAACGCTTTCGGTTAAAGATGTATCGGCATAAAGTGCGGTTTGATTTGGCTTGACATAAAACACCTCTCCAACGGTTGTTTCGTCGGGAGAATCTGCGAGCATGAAATTTTGAATATAGCCGAATTTTTCGGAAGCGGTATCATACACAAAACAATACCCCATAACCGAATCAATAACAATAGAAACTTTACCTCCGCATTTTACGGTTCCGATTTCCTTACTGCCGTAGATGGCATCAGCCGTCATGGGGATTTCGGCGGAACCCGTGACGTATTTCATGGGATACAAACTTTCATCAAATGCGGAGGTTTCAGAATCAGAAACGGCACTTTCGTTTGTATCTGTTTCTGCGGTTGAGGTTGTGTCGGTACTCTCCTCACGGGAATAGAAAACATCAACATCGGTATCGGTTTCGTTTTCTTTTTCGGAGGAGGACACAGCGGAACTCGGAACACTTGACGAAGCTGTTATCTCGTTGACATTAACACTGCAAGAACACATAATTAACATTGAAACAAAGCAAACAACACAACAAACAGAAAATTTTTTCAAAACATATTCCCTCCCAATAGCGGATTAACCCGCCAATAAAATTCACCATAGTTTGTATGCATCTGCAAAAAATTAAAGTTTTTTTTGCTTCTTTTTTTTCAAAAAAAAGAAGGCGGGGGTTTGGGGGCGGCAGCCCCCAACATTACATTAATTGGCTATTTGAAGAATGATGTCACGGAGTTCGAGGCTGTCTTTCCACTTTTGGTTTATATGCTGATAGCCGATTATGGCTCCGGCGATGTTTCCGGCGACTGCTCCTGCGGAATCGCTGTCACCGCTGTGGTTGACCGATGAAATCATAACTTTGTCGAAATCAGTTTCATATTTCAGAACGCAGTATATGGCGATTGCAAAAGTTTCTTCAGCGACCCAACCACCACCGATTTTGTGAATATTATCCACATCGTTCTCGTTATTTTTGGCAAGCTGACACGCATACTTGGTTAAATTAATCAAATATTCGATGCTGTTTTTGTACTTGATGTCACTGAACATTTTTTTGACGGCGGTTAATGACTCGTATACCAGCGACTCAAAATTATCGTAATTTCGGTAAACTATGGTGTTGATGATATACGCCAACGCCGCAGACGGAATATATCCGAGTGGGTGGCCGTGCGTGATTGCCGATACTTCTGCCGATAATTTCGTTGGAATTTCGATATTTGTTTGTTCATCATAAAAAAGGGCGATGGGTGCGATTCGCATAATTCCTCCGCAACCTTTGCTATTGTTGATTGGATTTTCAATCGAACCGCAAACACCGCTTCGCAATGCCGACAAACAAGTATTTCCGGGTGCTCTCGGCACGGCGAGTTCGGGAATACTGCTTATCCAAGCTGATGGATTTGTGATTTCTTTACTATATTGAAGTTTCAGCCAATCAATATAACATTTGTAAATATCGTTTATTGGATTATTGGTTTTGTTCTCGAAACTGTTTTTAAGTCCGACCGCTGTAAAAAGAGTCATTTGGGTGTCGTCCGAAATTACTGCCTTGCCGTTTCTCAACCTATACTCTGTGATACCGCTGTCGCCGAATTTTTGTTGAATACTTCTCCACGACAGAAATTCCACCTCATAACCGAGAGCGTCGCCCACAGCTCCGCCGATGAGTGAACCTCTGATTTTGTCATTTATGCTGGTCAATTTTATCACCTTTAATCTGTATCCAATTTCAAAACTGCCATAAATGCTTCTTGGGGAACTTCTACTGTTCCGAGCTGACGCATTCTCTTTTTACCTTCTTTTTGCTTTTCAAGAAGTTTCTTTTTTCTGGTTATATCACCGCCGTAGCATTTTGCGAGTACGTCTTTTCTGAGAGCTTTCACCGTTTCTCTTGCGATGATTTTTCCGCCGATACACGCTTGAATCGGAACTTCAAACAACTGACGGGGAATTTTTTCTTTCAGCTTTTCTGCCATTTTTCTGGCTCTCGGATAAGCCTTGTCCGCATTTATTATAAACGAAAGAGCGTCCACAACTTCGCCATTGAGCATAATATCGAGTTTTACTAATTTGCTTTCGGCGTAATTTTTCAGCTCATAGTCAAAAGACGCATAACCTCGTGTTCTCGATTTCAGCGTATCAAAAAAATCGTAGATAATCTCGGCGAGCGGTAATTCGTAATGAATATCCACTCTGTCGGAGTCGATATAATCAACGCTTTTGTAAATTCCTCGCCTGTCCTGACAAAGCTCCATTATATTTCCGATATACTCTTTTGGAGCATAAATATGAGCGTCCGTCATAGGCTCTTCGGCTTTGGCGACAAGTGCGGGGTCGGGATAATTTGTGGGATTGTCTATCATCACAACGGAGCCGTCTGTTTTTGTGATTTTATATATTACCGAAGGTGCGGTTGTGATGAGATCGAGATTATACTCCCTTTCGAGTCGCTCTTGAATTATTTCCATATGAAGAAGTCCGAGAAATCCGCATCTGAAACCGAATCCCAATGCTGCCGATGTTTCGGGTTCAAATGACAAAGAGGCATCATTAAGACGGAGTTTGTCAAGTGCGTCTTTCAAATCGGGATATTTCGCACCGTCCGCCGGATATATTCCGCAAAAAACCATCGGTTGAGCCGGACGGTATCCGGGCAGAGCCTCTTCTGCCGGACATTTATCAAGCGTAACGGTATCGCCGACCTGAGCATCTCGAACTTGCTTTATGGAAGCGGCAATATATCCAACTTCGCCTGCATAGACTGCTCCAACCGGGTCAAGCGATGTTGCCCGCAAATATCCGCACTCAACAACAGTAAAAATTTTGCCCGTAGCCATCAAACGAATTTCATCGCCCACATGAACTTGACCTTCCATAACCCTTATATAAATGATTACGCCTTTGTAGCTGTCATAGTACGAGTCGAAAATAAGAGCCTTGAGAGGCTTGTTTTCATCGGCTTCGGGATACGGAATATCGCTGACGATCTTCTCCATTACAGCGTGAATATTAGTTCCCATTTTTGCCGAAATTTGCGGAGCGTCCTCCGCCGGAATACCGATAACATCTTCGATTTCTTTTATGACTCTCTGAGGGTCGGCACTCGGCAAATCTATTTTATTGATAACAGGAACTATCTCAAGACCGCCGTCAACTGCAAGATATGTGTTTGCAAGCGTTTGAGCCTCTATTCCCTGCGATGCGTCAACAATCAGAACAGCACCCTCGCAGGCGGCAAGCGATCTCGAAACTTCGTAGTTAAAATCGACATGACCGGGAGTGTCTATTAGGTTAAAAACGTACTCTTCCCCGTCATCGGCAGTATAGTTCAGAGTTACAGCATGAGCTTTTATTGTGATTCCTCTTTCACGCTCAAGCTCCATGTTGTCGAGAAGTTGATCTTCCATATCTCGTTGAGCCACCGATTTCGTTTGCTCCAAAATTCTGTCGGCGAGCGTGCTTTTGCCGTGGTCGATATGTGCTATTATACTGAAATTTCTTATTCTCTCTTTTGGATATGACATATATAAGCTCCCCTGTGTTGTATATTCTTTGATATTATAGCACAATTTTGATATTTAGTCTACAATTTTTTCGCAGGTTTTTTGGGTGCTGTGAAAAATTGGCTTTCTTGGGAAAACCTTTTTTGAAAAAAAGGTTTTCCCAAACCCTTTCCAAAAAACTTTTTTATGGTA
>CACXHC010000086.1 GCA_902767285.1 uncultured Ruminococcus sp. | reverse complement strand
TTTTCTCTTCTTTTTTTTGAAAAAAAAAGAAGCAAAAAAAACTTTAACTATATAAATTTTAGGTGTTTAAACGAACATTCTATAAACTGCAACAAATCCGACTGCAAAAGTACGCAGTCGGATTTGTTGTTATGGTATTAAGTAAATATTATTCCGTAAGATTACCGTGGCAACCCGCCGTTACGCTCTCGCTGTGACGGTAAACTTACTCTACCATAAAAAAGTTTTTTGGAAAGGGTTTGGGAAAACCTTTTTTTCAAAAAAGGTTTTCCCAAGAAACCCTCAATAAAGACAAAAGAAATCTTACATTAACAAGTTATCAAATAAATCCGTATCGGGAAAAAATTTATTTTTATAATCCATAATAAATAATTGAATAGAAACATCGCCGTCATTTTGGGTATTTAGGATAGTGGCTTCGACCAAATCCATAATATTGCTTTGAGAAACGAATTTTCCGCATTCAAAGAGGCGGCGGACTTTGTCATAATCGTTGGAGTTGATAAAGTGAGATATAACATCAACGGTGTTTTGACGTATGTATGATTCGGCGGTAGTTTTGAGCTTATCGAAGTACAGCCAATAAACGAGCGGATTTTTTATAGACGGGTGAATTTGTGTGGAGTAGTCATCATAAAGCAAAAGCATACGCACATCATTTGGAACAAAATAATCAAGCTCCCAGCTTTGGCAATCGAAAGTATTGTTGTAAATAGTAATTTCTTTCATTGATTTGCATTGAAAGAAGATATGGTTATGACTTATCATAGCGGAATTTGGAATATATATTTTTTGTAAAGAGAAACATTTTTCAAAAGCGTTCAAGCCGATTTCCACTACGCTGTGGGGAATATCGACCTGTTCAAGATTTGAGCATCTGCCGAAGGCACAGCTGTCTATCTGGGTAACTCCTTTAGGGATAGTTATTTGCTTGAGCGAAAGGCATCCATAAAAAGCGAAAGACGGAATCTGCGTTAATTTTTTTGAAAGCGTTATACTTTTAAGTGAGTAACAGTTCATAAAGGCATGAGAGCCTATTTTCTGAACGCTGTCGGGAATAGTGAGCTGTTTTAAAAGGCGGCAATATCCGAAAGCCCCATGATGAATATTGATAACGCTGTCGGGAATCTCGATACTTTCTATTGATTTTGTAAAAAAAGCATTGAAATATATTTGCTTTACGGTATCGGGAATTATTACGTTGGTGTCTTTGCCATTATATTTAATCAAAAAGCCGTCCCCGATTATGGAAAAATATTCGTAAAGATTTTTAAACCACGGAGTATCGCTAAAAACGTCCTCACCCAAATTAGTAACGCTTTTGGGAATAGATATATCTGTAAGCAGAGTACACCCCTTAAATGCCTCTGTACCTATATGAGTAACACCTTCAGGAATAAATATGCTCTCAATAATGCTGTTGCAAAATGCCAGCCGAGAGATTTTTTTCACTCCGCTTGGTACAACGACATTTTTCACCTCGTGAGAACCGTATGTAAAACCGCTCAAAATACTGCCTATTATATTTAGTTCCGTCATTTTTTCCAAACCCTTTCCAAAAAAATTTCTTATTATTTTTGAAAAAAACTTTAAATTTTGAGATCATTGGTGATATCAGTAAACGGAAAATGCTTTGAGCGATAGTCCATAACAAATGTTTGAATAGAAATATCACCGCCGTTTTGAGTGTGTTTTATAGAAAAATCGAGCAAATCCATAATATTATCTTGATTAACAATGTCTGTATTTTCAAAGAGATATTTAACGGTATCGTAGCAATCCAAATCGATGAACGGTTTTATATCGAATGTATTTTGGCGAACATATTCTTCGGTATCGGGGCGATGAGTTTTCGCACATATTTGAGGAATAAGGAGTCTTTTTATTGAATCGTCCAAATCCAATTCCAAAGTAAAATTGTTGTTGGTAATTTTATTTAAAATTATATAAAGCTCGGAACCTTTTAATTTGCAGTATTGCGAATCCAGAACGTATCCCCATATATACAATGTTTTCAAGTTTGTGAAGAAGGTAGCGGTTGGGGCTATCTCGTGAACGCTTTCGGGAATGACAAGACATTCAAGATTTGAACATTCAGCAAAAGCCATAAATTCAATTGTTTCTATACCATCGGGGAGTACAATTACATTGATACTATCACAATAATTAAACATATAAGTTGAAATTTCCTTCAAACTTTTTGGTATATGTATTTTTTCGAGCGAACTACAATACGAAAACGCACTTTCGCCTATATAGGCAACAGTATCGGGAATATATATTTCTTTTAGCGAATCACATTTGGAAAAAACCCCTTTCGGTAAATAAACAAGATTTTGCGGTAATGTTACATCTTTTAAATTAGTGCAGTCTGAAAACGCAAAATCACCGATTTCGGTAACGCTGTCGGGAATAGTGATTTTCTCAAGCGATTTACAGTAGCTAAAAGCATAGCTGCCGATTTTTTTAACGCTACTGGGAATATTTATTTCTTCCAAATAACGACATTTATGAAAAGCGTAATCATCAATAGTAACAACGCTGTCGGGAATGGTAATTTTTTTAACTATGGAATTTTTACCCAACACATCGCTATTGATTTTAATTACAGTATTCGGAATCATTATTTCGTCATCTTTTGATTGACACATAACCAGTGTGCCGTTGGGAAAAATCAAGTAATCGTCATTCATTAGATTGTTGAGAAAAGGCGTTTTGTCAAAGCAAGACGATTCTATTTTTATGTCTTTTGATGGTAAGAGTACCGATTCCAATTTTTCACATATAGCGAAAGCACTTTCGCCAATAAAAGATACATTTTCGGGGATTTTTATACGCCTAAGGCTTCTGCAATGATAAAAAGCACGTTTGCCGATTTTTTTAACACTGTCGGGCATATCAATTTTATCTAAATACGAACAGCCTGAGAAAGCATTATCGCATATAGTTTCGATGCCGTTTGGAAGCGTGATTTTATTAACATTTCTATTATTAAAAAAAGCTTTTGCGGCAATTATTTTAATATTATCGGGAACAGTAACGGAGTGTTTTTTTCCTTTGTATTTGATGAATATATTATTGTGAATAACGAAATCGCTCTGATACTGTTTAAGCCACGGTGTATTTAAAAATGCCGACGCATCTATCTCCTCCAAAGTATCGGGAAGATTTATGGTTGTGAGCGAAGTACAGTCACGAAAAGTATATTTTTCGATTTTTTTAACAGTTGATGGAATCGTTATAGTTTGCAGAGATTTGCACCCATCAAAAGCATGACAACCTATACTTGTAACTCCCTCGGGAATATTGATTTCCTTGAGCGATTCGCACAGCATAAAGGCGGAGTCTCCGATTGAATTTATATTTTTGTGCAGAACAACGCTTTGAAGCTTAATGCTGCCTTCAAAAGAGCCTGCTCCGATTTCTTCCACCGATTCAGG
>CACXHC010000085.1 GCA_902767285.1 uncultured Ruminococcus sp. | reverse complement strand
GTTTAGACAGGCGGTTTACGGTGTAGGAACAGGCGCAATGACCATAGACGAAGCGATTGCAGGCTTCGGAACCTTCACTCAGTAACCGGGCTGTTTTGCCGATATTATACGAAGCTTTGCAATACCGCACGTTGTAATCGTGCGGTATTGCTCTAATCTTTTTTGAGATTGAATACACGATTACATAGGAGGAACCAAATGGTATATGATAATCTTACATACCATCCATCATGGATCAGTATTGTTAATATAGCTCTTTCTGTTGTTCTGATATTACTTTTCCTGTGTTCTTTTCTTAGGACTTGGTTTTCCTGCAAAGGAATCGAAAAAAAGTATTGTTTATGTACTCACACCACAATTACCAAAAAAAGGATGCAAATAAATTTATTTGTGATTTCCATATTCTCTGAGATAATTGTTTACCTTTATTTTTGTATCTCTTTTGGAATTAGATATTTTAATTACCCGGCTAATCCGATAATAGGAGGATTAAGTGTTATTGTTTGGGAATATGATACACGTTTTGAGGGAATCATTAAATACCTTGCAGGAGTTATTTTTTGGTTTGCCTTAAACTCAGCTCTTACAGTTACATATTTGTACAATTCAGAAGGGAAGCTTGAAAGAAAAAACAGATTCATTTTAGGGTTGCTTTCTTCCGTCAGAAACTTTCCTTTCTATCTGTTATTTCAGATTCCTGTGATTATCTATGGGCTGCATTTTGTTGAGATGATCCATAAAAAAAGCATATTATACTAATGTTTCAAAGATAATACTTTCAGATTTGTGTTTATTTGAAGAGGAATTCACATCGTCCATGGTGAATCGGCAAAACTATAGAAAGCAAAACGTATGAAAGCCGTCAGGCTGTGTAACAAGTGCACAGCCTGACAGCTTACAACACATAGACGGATTTACAGTATAAACAATCAGTATGATTATATTTGTATCCGTCAATATTGGCATTTAAAAAAGCTATCCGAATCGGGTAGCTTTAATCTTTAACAAAATTACACAAACCTCTTCCGTTTGATATTTTTTTATGTTATACTATAGTGAGTATTATTCCCGGCTTAAGAAAAACATCACCGTAAGATATATGAATAAACAATAAATCGATTCAATACCGTGAAAGGATACCCCATGATAAAAGAGTATTTGCTTCAGAACTGGTCCCTGATACTGGTTTTGTCTGCTTTTGCGATAGCGCTTCACATCACCGTTTTTATGGATAAAAAAACCATCAGGCGTATGTATGTTTTGATAGCAGGCGTGTTTTTGCTTTCTATCATTGTGTTTACAGAGTTTGAATTTGCCGCAAATGCCGAATACAAAACCCTGCGCATCGTTTTGATGGCGATACGTTACAGCGCGACTCCCTTTATTATCTCGCAGCTGATCTATACGCTGGTAAAGAAACAGACTTTGTACATATTTATCCCCTCGATCATCCTTGCGGTGATCAACTTTGTCTCGATATTTACGGGCATAGTCTTTGTTGTAGAAGAGGACAACAGTTTTTCACGCGGTGTGCTCGGTTACCTGCCCTTCATCGTGGCGGGGCTGTATTGCATTGCCTTGGTTTATCTCCTTATCAAAAGAAGCAACAAAAAGTGGATGGAGATAGTTCCCATTGCCTTTCTCAGTTTAGCGTTGCTCTCAGAGCTGGTCTTTCCGTTTGTGTTCGGAAGTGATTTTTCCAAAATTTTCTGCTCAAATATCGCCGTAGCGCTGTTTGTATATTACGTTTTTGAAATCCTGCAGCAGACCAAAAAAGACTCTCTGACAGGATTGCTCAACCGCCACGCCTACCACGCAGATATATGCAAGAAGCCCTATGAAATCACGGCATTGATATCTATTGATATGAACGGACTGAAAGAAATAAACGACACTTTGGGACATGCCGCCGGAGATGAAGCCTTGGTTACGCTGGCGCTTTGCTTTCGCCGCGCATTAAACAGCAGGCAGTTCGGTTACAGGATAGGCGGAGACGAGTTTGTGATTCTTTGCCGCAAAACAACCGAAGCCGAAATGATGGAATTGATCAGATTCATTGAATCTAACGTCGGAGAAACAAAATACAACTGCGCTGTCGGTTACAGTTATTCCGCAGACGGAAAAAAGACGGTTGAAGAAATGCTTAAAGAATCCGATATGATGATGTATGCCATGAAGGAGCTTTATTATAAGGAACACGGAAAATAATATCAAATACTGTTTTCCGTACTTCTGAAAGTGTTGTGCATAATTGAACGGACTGTTGAACCAAGCCCAAATAAACCAATAGGGGGGCAGGCTCTTGTTTGAGCCTGCCCCTTAATGCACTTTTAAGTATCTGTCGATAGCATTTGAGTAAATTCGGAATGGTGTGAAGCCTGATATTACCTCAGCATCATTTGCTTTCCCTTAAGGCAACACCGCACAATTCAAGGCGCACGGCTTGCTTGAATATTGTTCCGTCAGCTTGCCCAAAAAATCTCGGCAAGGCGAC
>CACXHC010000084.1 GCA_902767285.1 uncultured Ruminococcus sp. | reverse complement strand
TCGGGGTGCGTTAAAGTGAAAAAATTATACAAAATGGCTAACAAAATAATACAAGTGTCGTCTATATATGGCAAAGTGCATGACTATTGCAGAAATTATGTTTATAACGGTGAACTCCCTCCCGATTTTTGTGTTGAAACATCTCAACAGGATATAGATTTGGAGCGGGAAACATCGAAAAAAACTAAGCCGCAATATATTTATTCAGATGAATATTTGGAAGAACTCGCCGTTTATAGAAAAATCGCCGAAAATATGATTAATTATGATACTTTTCTTTTTCATGGTTCGGTGATTGCGGTTGATGGAGTTGCTTATGCTTTCACTGCAAAAAGCGGTACGGGAAAATCTACTCATGCTCGATTATGGAGAGAATATCTCGGAGAAAGGGCAATCATGATAAACGATGACAAACCACTCCTTAAAATAACAGATTCAAATGTTATCGCTTTTGGCACTCCATATAACGGAAAACATAGTCTTTCAACAAATACCTCTGCACCCATAAAAAGTATTTGTATTCTCGAACGCTCCGAAAATAATTTCGTTGTGCCTCTCGATGACGAGTACGAGGCATTTGCTTGTATTCTTGAACAAACCTATCTTCCCGATGACCCCAAACTTGCTTCAAAAACACTTAGTCTTGTAGAAAAAACAGTCAAATTGACAGATATTTTTCAGCTTGGGTGCAATATGGATATTGAAGCCGCCAAAATCGCATATAATGCCATAAAATGATAAAATTTCAATCCTCCGAAATTTTTTTTTGATTTTTTTGTAACGAAATCAATTTTCGCACGTCTAACTATTGAACAGCACATATCGGGAGGTGATTTTTTACGGACTTTGAAAGAATTTTTCAGGCTTATTACATGAATGTTTATTCGTATGTAATGACCATTGTCAAAAATTCATCTGTTGCCGAAGAAATTACTCAACAGACCTTCTTTAAAGCTCTTTCAAAGAAGGATCAGTTCAAAAACGGTTCGGAAGAATTAACTTGGCTATGTGCTATTGCAAAAAATCTTTCTGCTGATTATTTCAGAAAAAATGCAAAACAAACCGACCTTCCTGAGGATATTTCGTCAAACGACTCTTTTGATGAAAAAGTGGAAGATCATCAACTTACTTTGCAGATTCATATTATTTTACATAAGCTGGACGAGCCGTATAAAGAAGTTTTTCAACTGCGTGTTTTTGGAGAACTGTCTTTTAGCGATATAGGAAAAATTTTTGCAAAATCTGAAAACTGGGCGAGAGTAACGTATCATCGTGCAAAATTAAAAATTCAAGAAAAATTGGAGGATAATCATGAGTAAAAATTCTTGCGAAATTATCAAAGATTTACTGCCACTTTATATTGATAATGTGTGCAGTCCCGAGAGTCAAAAAATGGTTCAGGAGCATTTGGCGGAGTGTCCGGAATGTCAGCAAACTGTTCAGTCCATGAGAAAAGATTACATTGAATCCGCTGTTAACACCGAAAAAGAGAGTATTCTCAATCATCACGCAAAAGCGGAACGCTCCGCCGCTTGGAAAGCCGGAACGATAATTGCATATCTTCTGTGCATACCTATCGGAGCTATTACGATGGTGAGTGCGGCGGGTCAAACCACGTGGGGAGTCATGCCGATAGTGCTTTTTGCTATGCTTTTGGTTGCATCAGTAACAGTCGTTCCGCTGATGTCAAAGCAGAATCGTTTTTCGAGGTCGGTTTTATGTGCAACAGCGTCTATACTTCTTATTGAATTTTTCGTTTTTTTGTCGATTGGCGAATCATTTGCAAAAGCCGCCGTGCCTACGCTGTTTGGACTTTCGGTTCTGTTTTTGCCGTTCGTTATAAAGAATACGGAACTGCCTTTCAACAAGGTCGAAAATAAATTTGTCTTTATTATGGGTTGGGATACGGCTTTGTTTTTTCTGACTATCTTTGTTGTTATGCTGCCAAGCACCCGAGACGCCGCTTTTAACGAAGGCATGGTAACTTCGGTTTTTCTGATTTTCGCCGTGTGGGTAATTGCCGGAATCTCGAAAATCTCCAACAGCAACTTAACTACGACATTAAAAATAATTTGTTCGCTGATCGTAACAGCGATTGGAATTGCTTTTCTGCAAGAGGCATTTTATAATATTAATTTGTCGATTTCCGGTTTTCTGTTTAATATTGTACACTGGTCGCCTTCTGCATGGATTTCTAACATCGTGCTTACTTTGATAAGCTCGTCAATATTTATTTCATCTATTTTGATTCTCGTTAAAACAGCTAAAAATATTTACGAAGAAGGCCCTATGTGATTTCCCGGAAGCTTCTTTGGTGCTGTGAAAATTGGCTTTTTTTGAAAAATTGGCTTTCTTGGGAAAACCTTTTTTGAAAAAAAGGTTTTCCCAAACCCTTTCCAAAAAACTTTAATTGAATATACAAGCAAAAACAAATCTGCCTGCGTACTTGCAGGCAGATTTGTTTCAGTTTATACAAAGTTAGTTGTAATGCGTAAAATTTATATAGTTAAAGTTTTTTTGCTTCTTTTTTTTTTATAAAAGTAGAGAAAAAAAGCCCAAGACTCAAATTAAACTTATTTAGAGCCGAATTCTTCGAGCATTAAGTCTTTGTTATGCTCCAACGCCCAGTTGATACTCCACGGGCTTGTGAATAGAAGAAGGTAATTTCCTCTGAGGTCTTGAATGCGTTTTGTGTCAGATGTAAGGTCGAGTTTTTTTACATCGATGACGGCATTGGTTATCCATCTTATAAAGCCGAAGGGGAGCATATCCATGACAATATCAACGTTATACTCGTTTTGAAGGCGATATTTCAGAACGTCAAATTGAAGGGTGCCAACTACTCCGACAATGATTTCTTCCATGCCTCCGCCGAACTCCTGAAACATCTGGATTGCACCTTCTTGGGCGATTTGTGATGTTCCTTTCACGAACTGTTTTCTCTTCATGGTGTCTTTGGGGCGGATTTTTGCGAAATGCTCGGGGGCGAATGTTGGTATTCCCTTAAACTGAATTTTCATTTTGGGGTCGCATACGGTATCGCCTATTGAGAAAATACCGGGGTCAAATACTCCGATGATGTCGCCTGCGTATGCTTCCTCCACAATCTCTCTATCTTGAGCCATAATCTGTTGAGGTTGTGACAATCTCATCTTTTTATTGCCCTGAACGTGCAGAACTTCCATGCTCTTTTCAAATTTTCCTGAACAAATACGCATGAACGCTATTCTATCTCGATGTGCTTTGTTCATGTTCGCTTGAATCTTGAAAACAAATGCCGAAAATCCATCGTTCACGGGGTCTACTGTTGATATGTTTGTTTCTCTTGGGAGAGGCGGAGTGGTGATTTTCAAAAACTCCTCCAAAAATGGTTCTACTCCGAAATTAGTTAATGCAGAACCAAAAAACATCGGTGTAAGTCTGCCAGCACGGACTTCTTCTATATCAAAATTATCGCCTGCACCGTCAAGAAGTTCTATCTCGTCAAGAAGGTCATCTTTGCGATACGAGCCGACAAGCTCATCAAATTCGGGAGAATTGAGGTCTATTTCGGTTTTTTCGGCTTCCTTCTGACCGTTCATAGCGGGAGTGAAGGCAAGCACTTTTCCGCTTTTTCTATCGTAAACGCCCTTGAACTCTTTACCGCTTCCGATAGGCCAGTTCATTGGACAAGTGTTTATTCCGAGAACAGATTCTATATCCTCAATCAAATCGAGAGGACTGCGGGCATCTCTATCCATTTTATTGATAAACGTAATTATTGGGATATGCCTCATTACACAGACCTTAAACAATTTTTTTGTCTGATTCTCAACACCCTTTGAGCCGTCTATAACCATCACTGCCGAGTCTGCCGCCATGAGTGTGCGGTAAGTATCCTCCGAGAAGTCCTGATGTCCGGGAGTATCAAGAATATTTATGCAATACCCATTATAATTAAACTGGAGAACTGATGATGTTACCGAAATACCACGTTGTTTTTCTATTTCCATCCAGTCTGAAACGGCGTGTTTTGCGGAGTGCTTGCCTTTTACCGCACCAGCTGAATTTATTGCACCTCCGTAAAGAAGAAGTTTCTCGGTTAAAGTTGTTTTACCTGCGTCCGGGTGAGATATTATTGCAAAAGTGCGTCTTTTGTTTATCTCTGTTTTTAAATCTGACAAAAAAATTACCTCCAAAGAAAAATACCTATTTTATATAACAAAAGTTTTTTTTGCTTCTTTTTTTTTCAAAAAAAAGAAGGCAGGGTTTCAGGGGCGGCAGCCCCTGAGCAGGGGTTTGGGGGCGGCAGCCCCCAACAAAAGGGTGGTATCCCCCAATTTATTTGGATTTTATGCGGTTAACGTGTTTTTTAATGGCATTGAATGTGTTAACGCTGATAACATGTTCCATACGGCAGGCGTCCTCAACGGCGGTTTTGGGATCTACGCCGAGTTCGATGAACCATGCCGAAAGGAATGTATGTCGCTCGTAGATTTTTTCGGCGATGGCTTTGCCTGAATCTTCCAACTCGATATATCCATTAGGGTCAACTCTGATATATCCGTTCTGACGCAGATTTTTCATGGCTACGCTCACGCTTGGTTTTGAAAATCCGAGTTCTGTGGCAATATCTATCGACCTAACATAGCCATTTCTGTTTTTTAAAATGAGTATGGTTTCGAGATAATCTTCTGCCGATTCTCCAATTTTCATATTTGCACCTCCGTTTTTTTAATTACTGTTTTCCGTTTAGTGATTTGCTCTCGTATTTTGTCGTTACCTCGTGTGCGATGGGTTTGTACTCCTCGGGAATCTCCATATCAAGCTCCTTGAGTCGGTCTTTGTTGACGTAAAGAGTACACTCACGCTCCATAATAACGGGCATTTCAGACGGGTTATCGCCGTGAAGAATTTCTACCGCCTGTTCTCCGGCTTTTTCTCCGAGTGCCTTAAAATCGTAACAATATCCGGCAACGCAGCCTTCTTCAACTTGCGAAATATTGACTCCGTATAAAGGGACTTTTTCAACAATGCTTCGTTCGGTCAGATTCCACGAATTTTTTGACACCATGTTATCAGGCAGAATAACCACTGCTTCAACTTTCCTCATAAGCTCTTTTGCCTTTGGGGTGAGTTCTGAGGGCGACTGCACTTCCACATCAAAAACCGTGATGTTAAGCTCTTTTGCGGCTTTTTTGAGTGATTTCAACTGCTCTTTAGTGTTCTGCTCCGATGACGTGTATATCACGCCTAACCTTGTTATATACGGCTGGAACGTGTTTATCATGTTGAGTTGTTCCTTTATATTAAATGCGGTCGCCGTTCCTGTGCATTTCAGTTCGGGAGTTTTTAGATTTTTGACTATTCCTGCTCCCACGGGGTCGGTCACCGCACAGAATACTACCGGCGTTTTTCCAGCGGTGTTAACTATCGGACAAACCGTTTCGGCACAGGGTGTTCCGATAACTACAATCAAATCTCTAAGACCGTTTATTTCTATATTTCGGGCGAGTTTCTCGCATTCTTCGGTCGCTGTTTCGTAATTGCATACGGTTACATCATAACCGATACCCGCAGAATCAAGCGAGCTTTTTATCCCTTCGCAGCACTCGTTCAGTGATGAATAATCAATATACTGAATTATCGAAACTCTCGATTGTCTTGCTGATTTGTTTTCATCTTCTGTATCGGTTTGTTCTATCTCGGTATCGGTGTCGGAATCCTCAAACGATAACTGCATACTGCAACCCGAAAATATAATCGACACAATCAGCAAAAATGCGACTGTTACTTTTAACTTTGCTATTTTAATCATAATAAATTATTCCGTTTCGGCTGATGAATTTATAAATTCAAGTTCGGGATTTTTTACACTAACCTTTGTTCCCTTCGACACAGACCGTACGATAAACGCATTACCGCCGATTGTAACACCATCGCCGATGATCGTTTCTCCGCCGAGAACTGATGTTCCCGAATATATTGTAACATTATCGCCGAGAGTTGGGTGACGTTTCGAGCCTTTCAACTGCTGACCCTTTCTTGTGGACAACGCACCGAGGGTCACACCCTGATATATTTTAACGTTATTTCCTATTATAGTTGTTTCGCCGATAACAACGCCCGTTCCGTGGTCGATAAAGAAATATTTGCCGATATTCGCACCGGGGTGAATGTCGATTCCCGTTATGCTGTGGGCATACTCCGAAATTATTCTGGGAATAAGCGGAACACCGAGCGAGTATAACTCATGGGCGATTCGATAAACCGAAATTGCTAACATTCCCGGATAACAAAAAATTATTTCGTCAGTGCTGAAGGCGGCGGGGTCGCCATCGTATGCGGCTTGAACATCTGTTGCAAGATAATCTCTTATCTTTGGGATTGTGTTCAAAAATTTGTATGTTATATCGTTAGCCTTTAATATTATATCTTCTTTTGTTTCGGAATCGTCTTTTATATTGTCGAGAGCTTTTGCAATTTGCTTTTTAAGATGATACTGAATATACTCCAGCTTTTCGCCTACAAGATATCTCGAATACTCGCTTCTGACTTTATTATTGTCAAAAAATCCCGGAAAAATAATCTTTCTTAACTCTTCAACGATTTTTATTAATGTACCTCTGTTTACTATATTATCTTTATCTACACGGCATATTAAATCATGTTCGCAGTAGCTGTCGAGGATTTTTTCCACAAGAACCGCCACATCTCCGCCTTCGAGTTCATCACATTTACGCATATCGTCCATAATCATCACCCTTTTAATCTGTTTTAACTAATTTGTAATCGTCAATATAGAGGTCATCTCCGATAAATTTATAGCTGTACGACTGAACCTGTTCGGAATATGTGCTATATTTTGCTATAAACGAGTTCTCCCCCATTACAGTATAGTAATGTTTTACTGTAAATGTGTCTGAAACGGTGCGAATCATTTCTCCGTTTTCTTTGAACTCATAGAAAATATCGTTTGTGGAGTCGTACCAAGAACCGATAAGTTTATCATCAAACTGAGGGTCATCAAATGGGGTGAGTGTGTCCTCGGCTTTTCCTGACGTAAATGTTTGTATATCGTCATCATAGTAGACATTCTCAAGAGTGAGTTTCTTACCCGTGAAAACGTTTCCGGTTATTTTGTAGCTGTAATTGCCGTATACTACCGGATTCGAACCATAAAAAACAGCTATTGTAGCAACGTTGCCGTATTCTTTGGTAGATGCCAGCTCATAATATCCCAATACGGAAGTTGAACCGATAGTCACTTTACAATCGCCGTCTTTTGTAAACGAATATGTTACATGACCCTCGGCAGAAGTTGCGGTTACGGCTTCATCAGCAGAATCAGAAGTATCGGAGATGTCGAAAGCAGTTTCGGTATAGCTCCAATCGCCCGTAAGCGACTGATTAAAAAACAAGTTCCATATTATGATAGTCAGCAAAGCGGATATTGATACCGCCGCCGTTACATAAAGCTGAATATTTTTTGTTATTTTTCTTTTGCGGGGTTTTTCGATTTCTTCGGTTTGTATATTTTGTGTTTCGTCAATATCAGACACGGCATTTCTTCCTTTCGTTAAACATATTATATTTCCTGCAATTATCTATTCTACAACATTTCCCGATATTATACAAGTCGAAATTTTAAAAAACTTTTTGTTAATTGTTTTTTGGGG
>CACXHC010000083.1 GCA_902767285.1 uncultured Ruminococcus sp. | reverse complement strand
GCTCCACCCCCGTTCCTTCGAGGACGTCATGCGCGACCTCAACGAGCAGATCGGGCTTTCCGACCTCAAGGAAATCGTCCTGCGCAAGCAGGAGGAAATGCTCTATGCCCGCAAAACCGGACGCTCCGCCTACGACGTCACGCCCGGCTACTATTTCTTCGTGGGCAATCCCGGCACCGGCAAATCCACCGGCGCCAAACTCTTCGCCGAATGCCTTCACGAACTCGGCGTGGTCAAAACCGACCGCTTCCTCTCCTGCACCGCCAAGGATCTTATCGGTCAGTACGTCGGCGAAACCGACAAGAAAACCTATGCCCTGCTGCAAAAATCCGTCAACGGCGTGCTGTTCATCGACGAGGCATACAGCCTCTCCTATGCCGACGAGGGTTCCAACGCCGGTTTCCGCCGCGAGGCGCTCGAACAGATCATCGCCTTCATGGATGACTCCGAACACCGCCGCACCTGCTGTCTCATCTTTGCCGGCTACGAGAAGGATATGCAGGGGCTTTACCGTTCCAACAGCGGTATGCGCTCCCGCATCGAAGAGGTTCATTTCCGCGATTTCACCGCCCCCGAACTCTATCGGATTTTTGCCCTTTTCTGCCGCAAAGCGGGCTATGCGCTGTCCGACGGCACAGAAGCATATTACACCCCGATTTTTGAAAAGATGACCCGCGAGCGTTACTTTTCCAACGGTCGCACCGCCCGCACCGTCTTTGAAAAAACCGCCGCCCGTCTCAAAAGCCGTGTGGCGCGGGCGGAGAACCTTTCTCCTGAGCAGGCGGAAACCATTCTGCCGGAAGATTGGCTGAGTGAAGCGGAATGTCTGGCGATTGTCGCGGGTTGAATGGCATTGAGGTATTTTTTACCTGCGTATTGTTTTTTGTGTTTGATCTATATAATTGATGCGGAGAAGTGATTATGAAATTATCGAAAATCGAACGGTTATCTGTATATTCTATCCTTAAGAATGACTTGTCGGATTATTCCCCCACAGATATCGAAAACGGCGTTATGCATTACTGCTTAACCGACTATGGTTATAATGTGTCACTTTATAATGATAAAACAGCTTTGAATGTGTCTAAAAAATTGGAACAATCAAAACTTTCAACAGATCTTGAGACCATAACGGAATTGTTTGAATCATTGATAGATGAAAACAATAAAGATCAAAATGGAATCGTATTTACACCACAGTATATAGCCAGATACATTACATCGGCTGTTTTGTCCGAAAAGCATATTAATATTGAAAAGTCACTGGTCATAGACCCAGGATGCGGTTGTGGTATATTTTTGATTGCCGCTGCTGAAATGCTTCTATCTATTACGAACAAATCAATTGATTCTATTATTGAAGAGAATATTTATGGCATAGATATCGTGGAAGTAAATGTGCGACGTTGTAAGTTGATAATGCAGCTGCTTAGTGCTAAACACGGTGGAAATTTTGAGGCTATTCAACCAAATATCATTTGCGCTGATAGTCTCAAAACCAATTGGTCTACTATATTTGATGTAAAAGCATTTGATTTTATTATAGGAAACCCGCCTTATATCAATCCACATGATATGAGTAAAGAAACCGTAAATTTTCTGAAAGAACACTTTATTACTACTCAAAATGGTGTATTTAATATCTTTTATGCCTTTATAGAAAAAGGTATGAATTATTTAACTAACAAAGGAATTTTAAGTTTTATTGTACCTAATAATTTTCTTACCATAAAATCTGCTTTAGAATTGCGAGAATATCTACAGACCAATTCTTTTATTAAGAGTATCCTTGATTTTGGCGAAAATATGGTTTTTAAGCCCGTTAGAACTTATAATTGTATTATTCAATTGAGTAAAGAAAATCATTCAGCATTAGACTACTGTGTTCTTGCAAAAACAGACAATATAGAAAGTGCTATTTGCCATATCACATTCAATAGTATAGCACTTGAATCACTGGATAAAAACGGTTGGAAACTTGTAGATGAAAAAACATATAGAAATTTACGCAAAATCGAGAATCAATTCATTCCTATCAAATCATTTATTCGTACTGGGATTGCAACACTACGGGATGGGGCTTATCTTGTAGAGAAAGATGACACTGGATATTATAAATTATTTGATGGAAAAAAATATTATATAGAATCAGGACTCGTTAAACCAATCTATAAGATTCCTGAATTAAAAAACCATAATAATATAGATGACGCAAAAAGATATATTATTTTCCCTTATATTAAATCAGAAAATGGCTACTCTATTATAGATGAGACGTTTTTCGCTAATAATTTTCCGAAAACATATGAGTGTCTTTTAATGCAACGAAGCCAATTAGATGCAAGAGATAAAGGAAAGGGCGTTGCACAAGGATGGTATGCTTATGGACGAACTCAGGGATTAAACAAATACGGAAAAAAGCTTTTGTTTCCTACATTTTCAAATTCGCCAAAGTTTCTGTATGTAGATGATGAAGACGCTTTATTTTGTAATGGATATGCTGTTTTTGAAAACGATCAATATGAACTGGAAATTTTAGTAAAGATCTTGAATTCGCGCCTTATGGATTATTATGTATCAAATACAAGTTACTCTATTGAAGGTGGTTATTATTGCTATCAAAAAAAATATGTGGAACGTTTTTCATTGCCGTGGTTTTCAGAAAACGAATTGATTTTTATTCAAAACGCCTCAAAATCGGAGATTGATGATTATCTGTGGAACCGCTACGGATTAGAGTGATAATTAACAAGTTGAAAAGTAAAGCGTCGTTTTTGAATTATTTTCAAAAACGACGCTAATATTTATATAAGATTATAAAAATTATAACGATAAGAATATATTTGCAATATATCGCGAGCAAAATTCTGAAAATTTAAGTTGGCATACTCAATTTCAAAGTTTTGAGATATATAGCCTGCGCTTTTCAATTCGGCACTATTCCTAAATAAAATCGG
>CACXHC010000082.1 GCA_902767285.1 uncultured Ruminococcus sp. | reverse complement strand
CTATAACATTAAATGTCAGCAAAAAAACAAGCGACATTATCAAAATAAACAATGGAATAGCCGTATATTTTCCCGTAAGTATCGAGTCTATTTTTCGGCTTCTTGCCCGCTCCTTGCTTTCAACGGGCTTTGTTACGGTGTCGGAACAAAGTTTCAGAATAAAGGAAAAACGCATATCGGCAATAGCGGCACTTCGGTCAAGACCTCTCTCCTTTTCCATTTGCAGAACAATATATTCTATCATTTCTCTTTCTTGTTCTTCCAAAGAAAGTTTTGACAGAATTTGTTCGTCACCTTCGACAACTTTGCTTGCGGAAAATCTCAGCGGAAGTTCGGCTCGCTCGGCGTGGTCTTCTATAAGATGACATATTCCGTGCAAACAGCGGTGTACCGCTCCGCCGTTGTGCGTTTTATCGCAAAAATCCTGTCGCATTGGCTTTTCTTGATATATCGCTATATGAAGAGCATGGTCGATAAGCTCATCTATTCCCTCATTTTTTGCCGCAGAAATCGGAACAACAGGAACACCGAGGATCTTTTCCATTTCGTTTATATCGATACTTCCGCCGTTTGACGTAAGTTCGTCCATCATATTCAAGGCTACAACCATCGGAATATTCATTTCAAGAAGCTGCATTGTAAGATAAAGATTTCGTTCAATATTGGTTGCATCGAGAATATTTATTATTGCATGAGGTTTTTCCTCAAGAACAAAATTTCGTGAAACTATTTCTTCACTGCTGTATGGCGACATAGAGTAAATTCCGGGTAAATCAGTTATTCGAGTATTCGAATGACCTTTTATTATACCGTCTTTGCGGTCTACGGTAACTCCGGGAAAATTTCCGACGTGCTGTTTTGAACCTGTTAGACGATTAAACAAAGTGGTTTTTCCACAATTTTGATTGCCTACCAATGCAAATGTTAACAAAGTATCTTCGGGGAGCGGAGTTCCTGAACCTTTGGGGTGAAATTTTCCGCCTTCACCGAGTCCGGGGTGATGAGTAATTCTCTTATCGGATTTTTTTTGTGACAAAATTTCCTCTTTACTCACAGAGTTTATCTCTATTTTAGAAGCATCTTCCTTTCGTAAAGTAAGTTCATATCCATGAAGTTTCAGTTCAATCGGGTCGCCCATTGGTGCATATTTAACTATTGTAACTTTTGTTTCGGGAATAAGACCCATATCAAGAAAATGCTGTCGTAATGCTCC
This sequence comes from uncultured Ruminococcus sp., assembly GCA_902767285.1. Classification (GTDB taxonomy): domain Bacteria; phylum Bacillota; class Clostridia; order Oscillospirales; family Acutalibacteraceae; genus RUG592. Next base: position 6,344 of record CACXHC010000082.1, on the reverse strand, counting down.
GTCACCGCCAATTTTTGTAACTTTTGCCGTTTGACCGATTTCCAGTTCATCTAATGTCATCAAAAAAATCTCCTTTTCGACCATATCTCAGCATATTGCGTATGCTATTATATCATTTTTTTCGAGAAACGTCCAGTTTTTACACGAATTTTAGTTCAACAAAAAAGTTGCAATCAACATAATAATGCAGTATAATATATAAAAAATCATAAAGGTGGGATATTTTATGGCAAACAAAATTATTCGCAAAACCGCATTATTTATGGCGGCTGTTTGTATCGGATCGGCACTTGTCGGCTGCGATAAACCAATAAATACAAACAGCAAATCCGAAGATTCTTCTATTGTAGAAACTCAAAGTTCCAAAAACGACCTTGTTGAAATCCCCTCATTTCTTGGTCAGACTATTGGTGAAACAAAAGATTTTCTCAACGAGAACAATCTCAAATACAGTATTGTCGAAGAGTATATCGACAGCGTTGAAAAATATACTGTTATTTCGCAAGAACCTAAAGCCGGCAGTATGATTGCTTCCGGAAGTGAGGTAAAACTTGTTGTGGCTATGGATAAAAAATCCGAATCACAAAGCAGTAAGACCGAAAGCAAATCAGAAAGTAAATCCGAGAGCAAACCCGAGAGCAAACCCGAAAGCAAACCCGAAAGTAAATCCGAAAGCAGTAAACCGAAAAACACAACAGTCGAAGTTCCTTATATAATCGGTATGCAATCGACAACGGCTCAAAACACATTGTCGGCACTTGATTTGTATTATACAGGGAATTACGAATACAGTGATTCCGTTCCCGCAGGACAGATAATTTCTCAATCGCCGTCTGCCGGAACAGTAGTGGAGGAATTTTCGAGAGTCGTTTTTGTAATATCGAACGGCCCGAAGCCGGAATCACAGGTTGAATCAACAACACCCGAATCCGAAGTATCTTCCACAGCACCTCAGCCAGTAAGCGAAGGCGGCGGCGAAAGATATGTTGGATCTTACTCAGGTTTCAGACCGGTAATAAGAATAGAGTCGATGGGCGACGATGTATTCTACGTTAACGTTTTGTGGTCATCATCAGCGTATGATGGAGTATCATATGAATTTTATGCTACATACACCCCGGTATCGGACACGCTCGAATATACAGACGGCGAAGCATACTACTACAAATACAACAGTATCGGACAAATGGTAGAGTATAGCCTTATGGACGATGGCTACCTCGGCTATTTTAAATTATACAGCCATGATGACCTCAGATGGAGCGATTCAGGAGTTGGAATCGACATTTCCGATTCGTTCAAACGCAATTAATTATAAATAAGACAAAATGAGAAGGCAGTCTGCAAATCGCAGACTGCCTTCTCATAAGTCAAAACAAACAACTGGGTCGGCGGGATTCGAACCCACGAGATGACGGAGTCAAAGTCCGTTGCCTTACCACTTGGCGACGACCCAATAAAAAAATAAGCTGTTATGTGGATAATAACAGCATTAGTGATCCATCGGGGATTCGAACCCCGGACACCTTGATTAAAAGTCAAGTGCTCTGCCAACTGAGCTAATGAATCATGTGGGGTGGATAATCGGATTCGAACCGATGCTCTCTGGTGCCACAAACCAGCGCTTTAACCAGCTAAGCTATACCCACCATTTTGTTGTCATCGGTTTTCTGTCCTGACCGCCTATTTATTATACTATGCTGTTTTGATTTTGTCAAGCGATTTTTTCAAAAAATTTTTTTATTTTTACGAATTATCAATATTTTTAATATTATGACAATTATTTTTATTTTTGTGCAGTATTTGTATATTTATTTTACCTAAACTTACCCATTCTTCGAAAAATTTCGATTATTTGAAATTTTCGAAGAATGGAAATCGTATTTAAATTGGCAAAAGTATCATCATATCTTCATCAAGAATATCACTTTCGGACAAAATATTTTCGTTACGCACTTGTTCGACATTGGTTTTGTGATTTTTGGCTATTTCCCACAGACTCTCTCCTTTGTGGGCGTAGTACACGACAAGCGAAATATCACCTAAATTTGCGTTTGTGGTGTTTTCATCGGCAGAAGCAGAGGTTACTCCGCTAAAAGAACTTATCTCGTATAATTCTCCCGACACAAAAATCTCGGCTCTTATCTCAAGACGGTTTTCACCGCTTATTCTGTAACCCGAGGAGACACAAACAGCATTTACGGAACATTCTATTTCGGTATTAGGTGCAAGGGCTTTAATATCACGGATATACTCGTAAGTTTTTTCGGTGTAAATCATGTTGTTCTCGGCATCTTTTGCGAGAACACAAATATTATATTTGCCCTTTATTCTGACGGTATTTTGAGAATTCTCACAAAGTGCCACACAATTCTCGCACCACACATCTAATATCTCCGAAATTGAAATGTCGGTAAGCTCAATATTATTTTTTTCAATGACAGTTTCGTTTATCAATGACGAAAGAAGCGGTATTTTATAGGGCGATATGCTTTTTTCGATTTTGTACAATGTGGAGTAGCAATCTTTGACTATCGAAGTATCTTTCTTTTCGTATGAAAAAACGGTAATACAAACTCTCGCATTGAGTACAGGCAGAGGATCGTCAAAACCGATCTCGTTTCTTAAATCGATATTACTGTTCATTATTTCGGCATGAATAACGAGTTTTGCATCATCGTCTGCACCAACGGCAGTTATAACTTGACTATATGGAATATTGTACTCAAAAATATCGGTTTTTCCGCTGTCGATGTCGGAAAGATACATCATTTTTACTATTATATCGCCTTTACAGAGCAATTTGCTTGATACAATATTACTTTCGTGATTAATTATCCTTATATCGGAACGGATAACCGACTGCACAGATTTCGTTTCGAGAGCCTCGGTGACCGTAAACTGCTGTTGTGTCAATGATGTAAGCTCAGAGTAATCTACTGTGCATTTTTGTTGCTGTATGTCATCGCCTTTTATGTTTGTGCATACATGAACATCTTTTTTATCGAGAATTTTTATATTTACGACAAAAGCTCCGTGAACGTTGAGTCGTCTTGGAGAAATCGCCCTGCAATTGAGATAACTCACTCTTATATCAGTCAAAGCAACTGCGGACTGTGTGTTTTCGGGCAAATTAGCCGTTATTGAAAAAGGAACGTTCTGTTCGGTACAGCGAACAGAATTTTTTATTGCATCAGTATATATTATTCTTATAACGCTTGTTCCTTCTATCTCGATTCGGTCGCCTGCTATATTTCGGCTTTGTATTTCGGGTTCTATTCTGCATTTCAGGATTTTTTGAATATCGGGGCAGTAATCCGGGAGTTTTATATCGGAGTCAACTGTCTGTTCGCACTTATCTTGATAAATAATTCCTGCGGTGCTTACTCTGTCGGTTTTAACGGCGTAGTTCATATAACGAAATCTCCTTTGCTTTTTGTTTTTGCTGTCTGAGTGATTATATGAGCAAAGAATCGACAATATTACATATACAAAACGTAGCGACAAATTCATCGATACGCAAAATTCAACATATTAAATACATTGACCGCATAACCATTTTTTTACACTTAAATATGTGTATATGGCAGTTTTTTACAAATCGCATAACCATGCCGAAAAGTCATTTTATCCGAATTTTTTATTATTGCTTTAAAGAATAATAATTCAAAAATAACTATATATTGTGGTCGATTCTACAAATATCCACAATATATAGTTTTGCGTAAAGTTTATGTACAAATTTCACCAAAAATAAATTACTTTATAAAACCGCCTTGACATAACCATTTCTATGATATATACTTAATCTTGCTCACCGAAAAATCAAACACTATATATTGTGTTTGAACTGAACGGATACCACTATATACGGTGAAAATATTTAATGGGGGATTCTAAAAATGATCAACACTATTGTAAAACGTGACGGAAGAACCGTTGCTTTTAATAAAGGGAAAATTGTTCATGCTATATTTGAGGCTGCGTCTGCAATTGGCGGAAAAGATATAGACGTTGCCGAAAATCTTGCCGATCAGGTTGTCGATTATCTTGAAAATGAACTTGGTGAAAACGGCATTCCCGATGTTGAACACGTTCAAGACGTTGTTGAGAAAATTCTTATTGAAAACGGTCATGCACGCACTGCGAAAGAATACATTCTTTACAGAGCGGAGCGTACAAGAATGCGTACAATGAATACCAAATTAATGAAAATATACGAGGGGCTTACTTTTAAATCGGCGAAAGACAGCGATATAAAACGTGAAAATGCAAATATCGACGGCGATACCGCTATGGGTACTATGCTCAAATACGGCTCGGAGGGTGCAAAACAATTTTATGAGATGTATATTCTAAAACCCGAACACGCAAAAGCTCACGCAAACGGGGATATACATATTCATGACCTCGACTTTCTCACGCTTACAACAACTTGTTGTCAAATAGATATTGAACGTCTGTTTAAAGGCGGTTTCTGTACGGGACATGGTTTCTTGAGAGAGCCTAACGATATTATCAGTTACAGTGCGTTGGCTTGTATTGCCATTCAGTCAAATCAAAACGACCAACACGGCGGTCAGAGTATCCCTAATTTTGATTACGGTATGTCAAACGGCGTGAAAAAAACTTACCGCAGAATTTACAGACAGAATCTTGCTCGTGCGATAGAACTTCTCTGCGATGAGGATGACTCCGAAAACGCTAAAAAAATCGCTAATTCCATAGCTGATAAAGCCGAGGAAAACAGCGGTAAAAAACCCCGTTTAGATGATGGAGAGGACTACAAAAATGCCGAACTCGCTCTGCTTACCGAAACTTACGGCGAAAAACTCGCCGGAAAGCTCCAGAGATTCGCTTACAAACACGCTCAAACCGAAACTGACAGAACTTGCTATCAGGCTATGGAGGCTCTTGTTCATAATCTCAATACTATGCACTCAAGAGCCGGGGCTCAAATTCCATTCAGCTCGATAAACTACGGTACGGATACTTCACCTGAAGGCAGAATGGTCATAAAGAACGTACTTCTCGCAACCGAAGCAGGGCTCGGAAACGGTGAAACTCCCATCTTCCCTATTCACATATTCAAAGTAAAAGAGGGAATCAACTACAATCCCGAAGATCCCAACTACGATTTATTTAAACTTGCCATGAAAGTTTCGGCAAAAAGACTTTTCCCGAATTTCAGTTTTATTGATGCTCCCTTCAATCTCTCATATTATAAAGAAGGACACCCCGAAACCGAGTGTGCTTACATGGGCTGTCGTACAAGAGTTATTGCAAACGTTCACGACAAATCAAGAGAAATCGTTTATGGCAGAGGAAATCTCAGCTTTACATCAATCAACCTTCCCCGCCTTGCTATTTTGAGCAACGGCAATATTGACTTCTTCTACGAGCAACTCGACAGAATGATAAATCTCGTTATAGACCAGCTTCTCGCTCGTTTTGAGATACAAGCAAGCAAAACTGTTCGTAATTTCCCGTTCCTTATGGGGCAAGGCGTATGGATAGATTCGGAAAAACTCGGCCCCGATGACAGCATAAGAGAAGTACTCAAGCATGGTACATTGACATTGGGATTCATAGGTCTTGCGGAATGTCTTAAGGCACTCATCGGAAAACATCACGGCGAGAGCAAAGAGGCTCAGAATCTCGGTCTTGAAATAGTTGGATATATGAGAAAACGCATGAATGAAGCTGCCGAGAAATATCAGCTCAACTTCTCGCTTATAGCAACTCCGGCGGAAGGCCTCAGCGGAAGATTTGTTAAAATAGACAAAAAGCGTTTCGGTATTATTGAGGGCGTTACTGACAGAGATTATTATACAAACTCCTTCCATGTTCCCGTATACTTCCCGATAAGTGCATTTGAAAAAATTAAAATTGAAGCACCGTATCACGCACTCACAAACGGCGGACACATCTCTTATATTGAGCTTGACGGCGACCCGCTCCAGAATCTTGATGCTTTCGAAGCTGTTATAAGAACCATGAAAGAATCCGGAATAGGATACGGCTCTATAAATCACCCTGTTGACAGAGATCCCTGCTGTGGATATACCGGAATAATCGGCGATACCTGCCCTCAGTGTGGCAGACACGAAGGCGATACCGGCGAGGGATTTGAGCGTATAAGAAGAATTACCGGATACCTTGTTGGTACGGTTGACAGATTCAACAACGCAAAACAAGCCGAAGAACGTGACCGTGTGAAACATTCCACCGATTCAGCCGACATTATATAAAACACGAAAGGTGCTGTGAAAAATTGGCTTTCTTGGGAAAACCTTTTTTGAAAAAAAGGTTTTCCCAAACCCTTTCCAAAAAACTTTTTTATG
>CACXHC010000081.1 GCA_902767285.1 uncultured Ruminococcus sp. | reverse complement strand
CCCGCAAGCACTCAGGCTCCCGCAGTTACGATCCCCGATGAAGTATATCCCGTATGGGTTGAGGGCGATATGTACGCCGGCACCTACGCCGAGGAGATCGCAGGACGCGGAATGATGGATATCACCCGCAACAGCGACGGCACTTACTCGGTAGAAGTAAACTGGTCGTCCAGCGCTTTTGAAAAGAACATCTGGAACTTCTCCGGCGAGTTCGACGGCAGAGCAGTTCTGAGATACACCAACTGCCGCATGACTACCTTAGCTTTCGACGAAAACGGCAATTATGCCTGTGATTCCAAAGGTCTCATGACCCCCTACACCACCTACACGATGGGCAGCGGATATATCGAGTTCAAGGACGAAGGCGTTCTCGAATGGCACGACGACATGGGCGATATCATCCCCGGAACTACCTTTACAGCCTGCAAGAAGCCCTACAACACCAAGGCAGACGAAATCGGCACAGCCGGTTCAAACTACTACGCAAACGAAAACACCAAAGCCGACGAAATAGGCACCGCGGGTTCCGATTACTATAACTATGACTGGGAAGCCGAAGGCACCTTCTACGAAGTGACCGGTTCGAGAATGAGACTTGAAATATCCAAGTCTAACATGGGCGAAGGTCTTTACAACTGCTCCGTTATCTGCTCCGGTTCCGCTTTCGACTGCGAAACATACGGTTTCCTCGCCCGCTACGAGAACGATACTCTCATATATGACCGCGGCGCAAAGAGCTACACTTCCTATGACAGCAACGGCTGCGCAGTCGAGAATTACATCATCGACGAAGGACACTCCGGAACGATCACCTACACCGGCGCGGCAGGATTAAGATGGACCGACAGCGACGGCAGCAGCTACGTTTTCATGAGCGACATAACCCTCGCTTGATAATCAGGAACTCAACTTAATTTATATAGTGATTTTCTCCTTGACACCGTCTGTTATGCAGGCGGTGTTTTGGTGTGTTCTCACTGATCCGCGGCTGCCTCTTGTGCATTTTGACAAAGCGAGCTGCTTTAAGATATTATATTTCATGATAATTGTATATTAAAGAAAATTGATTTTCTATTGAATTTTGTCAAATAATATGATATAATTGTGTATGTATCAAAACAATAAGGTTAAATAAATGTGAACCAAGTCAATAATGCTTTCCGTTTAAATGAGCTTCGGAAAGCGAAAGGGGGGCGATCATATATATTTCAGGGAGCGGCTTCGGCTTTTTTCAATGAGAAAGCAAAAGCCGATCCTCGGTTATGACAGCGTGAATGTCCGAAAAAGACGTTCAAAAAATTTTAATGAGGAGGAAAAGAATACATGAAAAACTGCAAAAAACTGATCGCAGGCATGGTTCTTTCGCTGCTGACGGCGCTGAACACGGCAGGAGCTTTTTCTGTCGAAGCAAGCGCTGAAGAAACGCAGTCGAATGGATCAAAATCAATTGTCCGAAAATCAGAACCCACGACGCGAACGATCATGCTCTTTTTGGTCGGTGCCAATCTTGAAACAAACAGCGGCTTCGTGACCCAAAAACTGATCGACTGCATGGATGCGAAATACGATGAAAATGTAAATATCATCGCTGTGACCTGTGGCTCGAAAGAATGGCATACCGACGCGGAATATCTTGAAGGAGCCGATTCGATAGACCCGCATCTGAATCAGGTTTGGAAACTCGAAGGCAGAAAAAGCGGCGAAAAACACGGAAAGATGATTCTGCTTGAGCCGGAAGGTCTTCCCGGATTTGAAGACGCTCTTATGGGGCAGCCCGCGGCTCTGACGGGATTTATAGATTATTGCTATGATAATTATAAATCCGATTACTACGATATCATAATGTGGGATCACGGCGGCGGACCCGTCAACGGCTTCGGCTGGGATGAGCGTTTTGAAGAAGAAGAGGACTATAACTTATCTCTGACTGATATGATAGAAGCCTTTGACAACACAGCATTAAAAAACGACGGACAGAAGTTTGAAATAATCGACATTGATGCCTGTCTTATGGCGAGCGTCGAGATCGTTACGTCATTATACGATTTTGCGGATAATTTGGTGCTGTCGAGCGATTCAGAATTTGCACCCGGTCAGTATCTGACTCCCGTTTTTAACAATATCCGCAAAAATCCTTCGATGAACGGATTTGAGATAGGAAAGAGTCTGGCAGACAACTTTATCAGCTATGATGAAAAAACCTACGGCAGATCCGCTGAGGCTACGCTGTCAGTCATCAATACCGAAAATTACAAAAAGCGTCTGGCAGACAAGATCGCGAAATTTGACGATATTCTTATAAGCGAAGCAAAAAATCCCGGCAGGCTCAACGAAAATCTCAATTTTTATGACGAGTTCCGTGCGCTGAATTATATGATAGAATATGGAAACATTAGTCTGTTTGATCTGGGCGGTCTTGCGGGAACGTTCAGCGCACCCAGAATCGAGGTCTCAAATGTCACCGAAGAAGAATATATGTCTCGCGAGAACTCGTATACCGCCGCGGCAAAGGAGATATTGAGCGTTCTGAACGATCAGGACGGCAGCGGCGACGACGTTATATATTCTGCCTGTTCGGCTGATTATGTAAGAAAATTTTCCGTCAACAGTATCAGAGGTCTTGACGGCGAGCTGATCGAGCCTGACGAGAACGGACTTACAGCCGTATCTCCTACCGGATTGAGCATTTATTTATGCGATGCCAAATATTCCGAGAATCTGAGAGACACGGGATATTTTCTTGATGAGCTTGAGTCCGCCGTAAATACTTCCGAAGACAGCGACGTCAAAGCCCGTCTGATAAAGCGTATGAACGCTGCGGGATATTACAAGCTGATAAGCATGATCGGAAGAGCTGCATCGACTCTTAAAAGCGAAGGCGTTGAAACGATCAATATCGAAACGGTAAAAACTTATCTGAACACGCAGAACGAGTGTTGGGACGAAGCTATCGAAAAGCTGATAGATTCCCTTGTAAAGACAGGCGAATTCGGCAGCCGCGAGGACGGTTACAGATATATTTCCGCTCTTATCGCACAGCAGCAGAAGGATTATGCGGCATCCGACGATATATCTGCAAAAAAGATAATTTCGGACGAGGATTATCTGTATTATTACCGTGTAGATTTCAAAAATTGCCCCGCAAGAGCGATCGCGTCGATAAGCTCCAGCATATATATGAGGCTTGACAACGATTACAAGAGCGATCTTCAGATAATAGTAGATAATTTCTACGGCGAGCATAAAGATCTTGAAGAGCTGTTCCCTTACGATCTGTATATGAGAATGTACACCGAGAAAGGCGGAGCAGATATAAGCGACAAAATAGGCGATTTCGGCGAAGACATCACCCGGACTTACATGAATCTTTACTCGCAGGATCATTTTTCATGCTTATTGCCGGAACAGAAGCCTATTTCCTTGACAATGATCGATGACACCGGCAAGCAGCATATCATGGATGTAATATTTTATGATGATACCTATGACACGGGATATATTCCGATAGTTATCAAAAAAGACGGAGAATACGTAGATGCGGCGATAAAATTTGACGTCAATGAAAGCGGCGACGGACTGACATTCACTTCACTGTATATCTATGATAAAAATGAACTCCGCTATTTCATGTACGATTTTAACTCCGAGATATGGGAAGACGCTTATTTTGCTCCCGGTGCGAAGTTCTACGACACCAACGGAAATATCCACACCGTTCCGGTCAGCAGCTTCATAAAGATCGACAATACAAAGGATGTTTGGGGTCTTTCAATTGATATTGCGGATTATTCGGAGATCTCGGATAATTATTTTGAACTTGATTATCATTATGAAGATATCTATGGCGTTATACATTATTTGGACGATGAGATAATCAAGGCAGACGCGGAAGCCGAAAAAGGCAATGTGGTTCGATTGATCGAAAGTGCAGATGTGAAGATCGGTGAAGCTGTTTACGACGGAACCGAGCAGAAGCCCGAAGTAGTCGTGACCTTAGGCGAAAAGGTACTTGAAGAAGGCGTTGACTACAATCTGTTTTATGACGGCAGTATCGATCTCGGACCGGCGCAGGTAAAGATAGTGGGCATCGGCAACTATTTGGGCATTGTCACAGCCGATTACACGATAATCTGCCCTCATTCGTTCGAGCTTAAGAGAACCAAAGCCGCTACCTGCACGAAAAAAGGCAAGGCAGAATATAAATGCTCTGTCTGCGGCGAAAAGAAGATCGAAGATATCGAACCGACCGGTCATGAATTCGGCGAATGGATAGTAACACGGAAACCGACTACGACCAAAGAAGGCAAAAAGATCCGCGTTTGTATGCACTGCGGTAAAATACAAACAGAAGCGATACCCGCCTTGCAGGTAGATATTTCCAAAGCAGAGTACCGCATTTCAAACAAAAAGCTGTACTATACGGGCAGCACCGTGACCCCCGAACTGAAAGTAGCTTATCGCAATAAACTGCTCACCGAAGGCACACATTACGAGCTGACCTTTGAAAACGCGGTCGAGCCCGGAAAGGCGACCTTCAAGATCAACGGCATCGGACAGTTCACCGGAACGCTGACGGGCGAATATATCATCATTCCCGCGAAGGTAAAGATCGAATCCGCATCGTCGGATACTGCCGGGACCATTGATCTGAGCTGGGTAAACGAAGGCTCTGTGGACGGCTATGAGATACTTCTGTATACTACAAGAAGCAACGGCTTTGTAAGAAGCACCGAAACATTCAGCGCAGCCGGCAGCGATTCGTCAATTAAGATCACAGGTCTGAAATCCGGAAAACGCTTGAACGTTTTTGTAAGAGCATACAAGATAATAGACGGAGAACCCGTTTACAGCAAATACGGCTCTTCACAGTCCGTAACGGTATCCTGATGATATGGGCATAAGCCGATATCCGAAATAACAAAAGCACAGCGGCTTTGCGTATCCTGCAAAGCCGCTGTTTTTTATTATGCTGCAAAATAGGAGTAATGTCTGCCCGTATCCTGCTTTCGGAAATGGATTTTGCCTCTCAAACTCGAAAATGCTTTTTAAACATGATTTATTTTTTTCGCGGTCTGCCGGGCTTTTTTGATTTATGCTCATCGGGCAAAGGCGGTTCGGGCATATCCTCGCAGCCCGCGAATGTTGTCTGATCGTTGGCATTAGCAGGAAGACTGCTCTTTGCTGCACGGCGCTTGGCTCGTTCAATATCTTTCTCAAAATCAAGATATTTGTTAAGCTCGTTTTGAATTTTTATGATAGCTTGGTCTGTCTTTGGCTGAATAATGAAATTGATGTATTTATAAACCCGACCTTCTCTGATGGGTTCAATAGCTATATTGAGATCGGTATATTCGTTGATCTCTTCAACGGCTTTGTCAATAACGAAACGTCGGAAATCAATGTAACGCTTGTAATCCACACCGAGTAATTGCTGTAAATGTTCGATCGTCCAATAATGACCGTCATCTTCCGACCATTCGGCATCAGCCCATGATTTGAGCAATTCGTAAAGTCTCATAGAATATACGGAGCGCATGGGAAGCGTATACAAAAACGCATACGATGTGTAAAGCCGACCGTAAGCATTGTATTGCTCTGCGAGAGCAGATATATATTGCTTAACGTCTTCGTCGAGCCGTATCTTAACGATACCCGAATTACGATATATCCAAAACTTGTTGATAAGACGAACCAACACAGAACAGTTAGGGTCATTGAATGTCTCGATCCATAGAGACCTATCGGCTAATTTCTTGACATCAGTCTTTATTTGTTTGTAGTTATAACCGCTTTTATAATCAATGCCGCATATTTCACAATAACGCTTTATGTTAAATTCGACTTCAAGATCTTCATTTTGTGTATATGCGATTCCTATGATGTAGTTAGCAAGTCTGAACTGAGACGTAGTCATGTTTGCTGTGAAATCTCTTATCAGTTTATTTGACTTGCGAATAGCAACTTGTCGTTCACTGATCAAAGCGTTTTCTGCTCGCTCTTCAAGATCGCACGGCAGATCCCTGTAACTTTCGAGTTTATTGTAATTAGATTTAGGCATAAGTATCTCCTTTCTGAGGTTTTGGTCTGTTTTTTATTATATCATAAATTAAGTGAGTTGTCAATACATTATCGCTCACCTTTTGCACAGTTTAACTCGCCTTTTTATCATACCGCAAATAAAGTGAGCTTTAAATAGTACATTGCTCACTTTTCGCGCAGTTTGACTCACCTTTTTATCATGTCGCAAATAAAGTGAGCTTTAAATAGCATATCGCTCACTTTTCACGCAGTTTAACTCACCTTTCATTTCTGAATAAAATTATCAACATTATAACAATTAAAGTGAGTACGCAACAATCGGCAACACACTTTAAATCGCAGTTTTTCTCACTTTAGATCGCAGTTTTTCTCACCTTTCTTCCTTTATTATATAAAGAAATATATAAGAAGTGTTTAAAGAACCGCTGCCGCGGTTTTTCAACAACAAAAAATCCGTTTTTTTCGGAATGAACCATAGCTCATGACCGATATCGGCAAGCTTATTTTACAGCAGCGGAAGTTTCATCTTTTTTCTACAATTTCAAATCCGTCCGTAAATTAAGCTACAATCACCTTCGTAAGTGTAGCTTTTGCTACAAACCCCGCAGACATTGAATATTGAAACGTTTAAGTAAAAGTGGTATCATATAATCACGGAAGGAAAACAAATTCCGAAAACAAAAAACAAGATCAAAATTCAATAAACGGAGGAAATCACAATGAAAAAGTTTAACAAAGGTATGGTAATCACAAGCACGGTAGCAGCTGCACTCGCAGCGTTAACAT
>CACXHC010000080.1 GCA_902767285.1 uncultured Ruminococcus sp. | reverse complement strand
ACTACAAAATATAGAATGTTAGTTGAAAAGCGAAAAATTTATATAGTAAAAGTTTTTTTTGCTTCTTTTTTTTTCAAAAAAAAGAAGAGAAAAATAGTAAAAGTTTTTTTGCTTCTTTTTTTTCAAAAAAAAGAAGAGAAAAAGTTTCTTATTACAACAAGAGGAGCATAGTACTGGAGTCATCAATATCGGGGAAATGCTCATAACGATAATTCGATATATATATCTGTATAAACGGATCTCCACCATTTTTAGTATTATTAATGGAGTGGTCAACAAATTTCATAATATCATTTTGAGTAATAAAATCGCCGTACTCGAAAATACTTCTCAGCAGTTCACTGCAATTATAATCAATCAGGCAAAAAACGACATCAACTATATTTTGTCTTATGTACTCTTCCGCCGATTTTTTATTTTCGTTTTTGATAAGCATTTGAGCGATAATCTGATGTTTTATCCAATCGGGTAAAAAAGCCACTTTAAAATCACCTTTTGAAATTATAGAAGTAATTCTTTGAACATTAAAAAACTCCAACTCTTTACCGTTAACACACACATCATATTCCCAAACTGAAACTTTTTCGAGTGACTCGTTATTTTCAAAAATGGATAATCCAAATTTGGTAACGCTTTTGGGAATTGTCACACTTTTAAGCGAGCGACAATTTGAGAACGCTTTTCCCCTTATTTGAGTAACGCTCTCGGGAATAACAACGTTAACCAGACTATCGACACCATCAAACGCCCCCATATTAATGGTGTTTATATTATCGGGAATAGTTAAATCAGATTCGTTTCCTTTGTATTTTAACAAAATACCGTTAACCACAATAAAGTCACCCAAGTAATTTTCAAACCACGGAGTACCTAAGAAAGTAGAACGGCTTATATTTATTAATCTTTTCGAAATAACCACATACGTTAATGAACTGCAATCAGTAAATGCCGCTACGCCAAGAACTATAACGCTGTCGGGTATAACTATTTCTTTGAGCGACGAACACCCCCAAAAAGCCTCCCATAGGATTTCCCTCAATCCGTATTTAAGTTCCACCTCAACAAGCGAAGTACAATTTTTAAAAGCTGCACTTCTGATGGTTCTCACATTTTGAGGAATAACTACTTTTTTAAGCGTTTTACAATTTTCAAAAGCCGATTCGCCTATTTCCCTAATAAAATTGGGAACAACAACCTCCGTTTCGTTGGGCGACGGAAAATATTTAACTAAAATATCTTTTTGGGTTTTAAAAAACATAAAAATCAAACCTCCCTATAAAATCAAATTATCAAAATTATAATCCAAAAAATTATCAAGACGATATTTTGTTATAAATAATTGAATAGACATATCCCCGCCCTTTTGAGTTTTCTCTATCGAGTAATCAAGAATCGGCATAATATTATCTTGTGTGATTATTCTACCGCTGTCGAAGAGAGATTTTATAATATCGTAATCATTTTCATCTATTAAATATTTGAATATTTCAAACGAGTTTTCTTTTATGTACGCTTCGGCTTCGGGCTGACGTTTTTTTATAAAAGCCTGTATTGCAAGATTATAATTATTATCATTATGATATGGATACGGCGATTGTATACTGTAATCTTTACTTTTGATTATATCAAGCTCCATCGATAAATCGACACCAAACTCCGCTTTATCTATACTGATTTTATATATATCAAGGATCACTTCTTTCAAAGAATCACAACTCAAAACACAAAACTTTGTCATATTCACAATTAAACTTTGGGGAATAACTATTTTCTCCAGATTACGGCAAAAATCAAAAACATATCTGCCAATATGCTGTACCCCTTCGGGAATAGTTATGCAACGAACATTTTTGTTAAACTTAAACAAGTAGTCTTTTATTGTGACAACGTTGTCGGGAACAACAACATTTTCATTTTGACCAAGATATTGTATGAGGATATTATTTCCCACAACAACGAAATCATCAGGATAAATATAAATCCACAAATTTTCATCAAAACAGTAGTTGCCGATATAGTCAACACCTTTTGGAATATTAATATCTTTCAGCAAATAACAGCAACAGAAGGCATTTGCTCCTATTTCTTTCAACCCATTTGGAAGATTAACACTTGTGATTTTCATACAATCAGAGAAAGCATCACAGTATATAATAGTTACTCCATCAGGAATAGTAATATTTTTGAGTGATACACACCCACAAAACAAACCCTCTCTGATTTCGTTCAAACTTTCCGACAGTTTGGCACTCTTGAGCGAAAAACAGCAAATAAAAGCGTACTCACCCAAATAAACAACGCTGTTTGGCATAGATATATCGACCAGAGATTTACAAAAAGCAAAGGCTCTTTCTCCTATATAAGTGACACCCTCACCGACAGACACACTTCTCAAATAAGAACATTCTTCAAAAGCACTGTCGCCGATTGCTGTAACGCTGTCGGGAATAATGACATTTTTTATTAACTTGTTATCATAAAAAGCACTTCCGCAAATTTTAAGAACTCCATCAGGAATACGGACATTTTCGTCAGTACCCTTGTATCCTATTAAAATATGGTTTCCGACAATAACAAAATTGTCGGAATAATTATCGAACCAAGCGTCATTCCATTGAAGAAAACCGCAATAGATATTTTCGCCTATCTCGTTAACGGTATCGGGAATATCGAGATTTTGGAGAAAGTAGCACCCCGCAAAAGCCGAATCACCAATTTCGAGCAACCCATCAGGAAGGCTCACTGTTTCGAGCGAACCGCAGTTCTGAAAAGCCCCATCGCATATTTTGGTTACGCCATCGGGAATTATGATACTTTTGAGCGATTTACACCCATAAAAGCACTCATCGCTAATTTCGGTTATCCCCGTGGGCAGTACCACAGATTTCAAGTTTCGGCATTTTCCGAAAGCTTTCACACCTATTTTTGTAACGCCGTCATGAATGACCACGCTTTCTATATTATCAATCACAATGAAAGCGAAATCACCTATTTCGGTTACATCTTCCGGAATTACGATTTCGGTTTGTTTATCATTAGGAATATATCTCACTAAAATTCCGTCTTTTATCCTAAACGACATTTCGTTTCTCCTTTCGGGTTCTTTGGAAAACATTTGGGGTTCTTGGGAAAACCTTTTTTGAAAAAAAGGTTTTCCCAAACCCTTTCCAAAAAACTTTTTTTAGTTACTCCGTTTGATATAATTAACTCACCCTTACAAAGTCAGCTCGCTGAAATCTTCTAAATCTCCGAAATGCTCGTAACGATAGCCCGAAATATAAATTTGAATAGATATATCTCCGCCCTTTTGAGTATTGTAGATAGCCATTTGCAAAATATCCAAAATATTATATTTTGTGATAAAAGTTCCGAACTCAAAAACTGCCTTTATCAATTCATAGTTATTGTCAAGGATAAGCGAAAACATAATGTCCTCAAGATTATCTTCAAAAAATTTTACGATTTTTGGAGTGCATTCTTTTTGAAGAACCATAACTGCAATTTTATATTTTAAATTCGAATCGAAATCCAAATTATACTCATCGTTATTTATAAATCTCACAACACTATGTAAATTGTTAAAAACACAATCAACATCTGAAGGGTCAAAATCATATCCTCCCACAGATATTTTATTTATAAGAAGGCATCCCGCAAAAGAGTCTTCTTCAATATATTTGACATTTCTCGGAATATCAATACTTTTAAGAGAATTGCAGTTACAAAAAGCATTTTCTCCTATTTCGGTTATATTTTCGTGAAGCTTTATGGATTTGAGCAATCTACAATTGCTGAAAGTACCTTCCAGAATTTTTGTTACATTTTTTGGAATATTTATAGATTGGAGCGAATAACAGCCCTCAAAAGCGTTTTTGCCTATATAATCGACAGTTTCGGGAATACACACCTTTTTTATTTGGGAGCAGTAAATAAATGCACAAGCGGATATTCGTTTTACAAAATCGGCAATAATAATTTTTGGAGATTCTCCCCTATAATCCAAAAATATGCCATCGCCAACAACAAGAGCTTTTTTGTTGCAGTTTTCAAACCACGGAGTTTCACTGAAAGCGGCTTCTCCGATAAACTTGACGCTTTTTGGAATAACAATATTTTTTAGCGAAGTACACCCAAAGAAACAATCCTCGCCAATACTTACAACACTATCCGGAATTATAACATCGGTAATGCGGGTATCATCGGTGAAAACCATTCCGCTAATTTTTTTAACCCCCTGAGGAATATTTACGATTTTATCATTTCCATTGTAATCAATCAGAACACCATCACCGGCAATTGTGAAATCGCCCTTCTGATTACAAAGCCATGTTGTTCCTGAAAACGCTCTCTGCCCAATATAAGTTACAGTATCGGGAATATCTATTTTTTCGATTGCAGGGTTATCATCAAGTACGTCTATTTGAGCGAAAGCGGTATCGCCTATTTCCGTAACGCTTTTTGGAATAACAATCTCTCTAATCATCTCGCAGTTTAAAAACGCATCTTTACCAATTTTAGTTAGTCCCTCCGAAAAAATAACGCTTTGCAAATTATAGCAATTCGAAAAAGCCCCTTCTTCTATTTCGGTTACACTTTCCGGAATTATTACGCTTTTGATAGAGTCGCAATAATCGAAAGCGTCTTTTCCTATTTTAGTTACCGTGTCAGGAATAATTACATCACTTTCATTGAAAGTAAAACCAACAGGTTGTAGAACACCATTTTCAATTTTAAAATCCATAAAAAACAAGCCTTTCAACAAAATCTTATATTATAATATACCACAGCAAAAAAATATTGTAAACAGTTTTAATGGCAAACAATTTTAACTCGGAAACTTTTCTTGGGAAAACCTTTTTTGAAAAAAAGGTTTTCCCAAACCCTTTCCAAAAAACTTTAATTGT
>CACXHC010000079.1 GCA_902767285.1 uncultured Ruminococcus sp. | reverse complement strand
CCCCAACTTTATTGGGCGAGTAGCTCCCAACTTTATTGGGCGAGTAGTCCCCCAACTTTGGAAATATAATTGAAATCCCCCGGTTTGGGGGATTTCGGTTTTTTTTACTTAGGTTTTATCAAAAATCCGAATTTTGTGTATATGTAAGAATTTAAGAAAAGAACTATCCAGAACAAAAAAATAAATGTAAAATTGGATGCGTCATAAAAATCTGAAATTACTGACAATTGGTATCCATTCATCCACAAAACAAGAATTACCAAACAGAATATCACACTCAGTATCGAAATTATACTCGCAATTGCGGAATGTCGTTTTCTTATCTTCATTTCTTCGGGCGTGTAGGTGTACAGATTATAAACTCTGACAAAAATAATTATGCTCAAAACGAATATCATCAAAAATATAAGCTCATCGGGAATACTTGCCCTAAAAAGCAACAAATCACCGCTTTTGAACACGTTCAACAATATCGCCGAACATTTGCACAATATAAGCCATGCCACCAAACACACTATCTCAGATGTAAATATTCTCGCCTTTTTCATACTAATCACAACCGTTTATTAAAGACGTCTTTTACTCTTAATATATATTTTTTAGATACTTCTTTATTATGTCAAAATGAGGCTGATCATCAGAAAATTCTTCGACAAGAGATTCAAGTAATTTTGTGTCCGCATTTCCCTTATACTCGGAATCTTTTAGCAAAAGTCCAAACGTCGCCAAAATCGATGCCGCCACAATATTATTTGATGCGGATTTCGAAATTTCATCAAACATTATTGTCTTTTCCATTACAAGATTTTCGCCATCAGGCGATTTGTAATGAATCTCTACAAATGCAAATTCGTCATTAACATCGTTGATGTTCGCTTGTACATATCTTGATGATGATTTCTGCTCCGCCTCTCCGAGCTTGATTTCTACCAATGCCACAACATTATGCTCCGAGCCTATTCCGTCAACAGCTTTTTCGGTGTCGTTAAATTCCTGAACAGTCAGACCTCTTGAGTCATATCCTAAAAGTCTGTACGAGCTTACATATTTAGGATTAAATTCTACCGATATTTTTACATCTTTCGCAACCGTAACAAGATTTGATACAAGTTTTGTCCACAGATTTTCCAAAATGTCATCGGGGTGCGATACAAATGTATAATTTCCGTTGCCGTTTTTTGCCATGGTTTCCATTTTGTTATCTTTGAAATTGTCGAAACCATAACCGACAATCGATAAATAAATTCCTGTTGCTCTCTTTTTGTATATAAGGTCTTTCAGTCTGCCCTCGCTCGTTATGCCAAAATTGAAATCTCCATCAGTAAAAACGAAAATTCTATTATTTGCATTTTCATCGTATCTCTCGGCAAGATATTTGTATGCTTTCTCCATACCGTCACTTCCGTAAGTACAGCCGCCTATTCCGTCAATTTTGAGAATAGCGTCAACGCACTTGTCGAGATCTTCGCAGTCGAGTTCTTTTACAACGGTTTCGGTTTTGTTGCTGTATGAGATTATCGACATTACATCGCCTTTTTTCAGCTTGCTTACAATTGCCGCTATCGACATCTGAACAAGAATCCAGTTATCATCCATACTGCCCGAAACGTCAACCAAAAAAGCGAGATTCTGTTTTACGCTCTCATCTGCTTTTTTTGCTTTTATGCCTAAGAAAAATAAATCGGAGTCATCGTTCCACGGGCATTTTGTTTTTTCGGACGTTATAGAAAACAACTCGCCATTTTCGGGCGATGTGAGATTGTATTTATATGAGTTGATGATTTCTTCTTCACGCACAAAATCTTTGCCGATGTGTTCTTCCAGAAGAACCTTGTTTCGCACATACGACCACGATGCAGAGTTAACGTTCGCCGAAAATATACATTGCGGTGAATCCATGGGGCTTAGTTCTTCGTGTTCTTTTGATACATTGGTTTCGGCAGTATTAAATATTTCGTCAGGTTCTTCACACATGGAATCAGCACAGACAAAACCCATCATAGATTCCGGAGCGATGTTTCTCTCCATATTAAAAAGCATTCCAGCATTACTTTCTGTAGCACGGGACATTCTCGAAAAAATGTTGCCCGAAGTCGAACTTTTTGAGTAATGTATGCCTCTTAGGGGAGCATCATCGTAATAACCCTCTTGCAAACGTCGGAAAGTCCAATTTCCCGAGTATTCTTCCGAAGATTCGTTAACTCGTATTTCTGCACCGAAACAGTATTTACATAATTTGGCGATTTGTTCATCAGTATATCCGAGTGTTTTGTAGAATGATTTCATTTCTTCAAATTGCTTTTTCGACATCAAATAATAACTCTTCACCATAAAATACACACCTTTCATTATTATAATAGCACAGTAATATTATTGTATTTCACCTAATTAATTGTAACATATTTACATTGATTTGTAAATAACCCCTTTCCCAAAAAATTTTTTTAATTTTTTTCGAAAAAAGTGAGGATTTGGAAATGTTCAATCGACTAATTAGCAGAAATCCAAAAATTTAGGAGGTATTTATCATGAAAAAGAATTTTAAACAAAAAATTATATGCGGTGCTTTAATCGTTGCAATCATTTTGGGAACTTATGGCTGTGGTGCTGTAAACAAAAAAGAAAGTATCGCTGCTGACGGTACGGGCGGTTCTACAACAACAACAGCAGGCACAGCCGCTTATGATGGCGGTGACGAAGAAGCCGATATTTCTTACTCCGCCGGCGATGACGAATTATATGAATTCGATGCGGCGAGAAGTGCAGAAAGATACGATACAAAATCCCCGGCATTGTCAATGGAAAAATCAGCATCAACGACAACAACAGCAACAACAGCAGCCGTTGTCGCCGAAGCCGGTGCAGATGCTGTAATCGGAACTACCGATGTAATATCTTCAGACGAGGACGAACCCGAAAAAGACCTTCCGGAATTCGGTCAGCTTACCGCAGGTCAATGGAACGACAACGAAAACTGGGGCTTCTTCTCAAATCTCGTGAACACGGGAACAATATCGTATCCGTGCTATGAAATCAACCCGACAAGCCGTGTTGCTGTCAGCGTAAAAAATAACGAAGGCTCCCCCGTTGCTAATGCCAAAGCCGAACTTATTGGAAAATCCGGCGGCGTTATTTGGAGCGGTGTTACCAACAAAGACGGTGTTGTTTATCTTTTCAATCAGGTTGAAGAAGGCGTTTCGGTGAATGTTTCGGCTGACGGAAAATCTCAGTCTTTCGCTGTTCCCCAATCCACAAGCAACGAGCAGACAACTTCTGTAAAAAGTAAATCTGTTGAAATGGAAGTTACACTCGATACTAAAGCGAAAACATTCAAAGATATGGACATTATGTTTATTGTTGATACAACAGGCTCGATGAGTGACGAAATTCTCTTCTTGCAGAGCGAGTTCACAGCAATAACAGAAAAAATCGGAACGGAAAATACAAGATATTCCGTAAACTTCTACCGTGACGAGGGCGACGACTACGTTACAAAGTGCAATCCGTTCTCATCGAAAGTTAAGGATATTCAGGAAAAACTCAACAAAGAAGATGCTGACTGCGGCGGTGATTATCCCGAAGCGGTTGCCGAAATCCTCACCGAAACTATGTTTAAAGCCGATTGGAAAGAAGATTCGGTTAAAGTCGCATTCATGATTTTTGACGCTCCCCCGCATGACGACAAGGGCGAGGAACTCAATGCCGCTATACAAGAAGCCGCTAAAAAAGGTATACATATTGTTCCTGTTATCTCTTCCGACAGCGACCGCTCAACAGAACTTTTCGGCAGAGCTATGGCAATCATGACCGATGGCGAGTATGTTTTCCTTACTGATGATTCGGGTATCGGCAATTCTCATTCAGAACCTATAATCGGTCATTACGATGTTAGACCTCTTTACGATATTATTATAGATATTATCAATAATTATAGACAATAATTTTATAAAAAAATGCTGTGAAAAATTGGCTTTTCTTGGGAAAGCATTTTTTGATAAATTGGCTTTTCTTGGGAAAACCTTTTTTGAAAAAAAGGTTTTCCCAAACCCTTTCCAAAAAACTTTTATTGCATAAAAATATTTACTTGCTGATTATAGAAACAAAAACGACTGCGTTGTATGCAGTCGTTTTTGTTTCAGTTTATAAAAAATTAATTGAAAAGCGAAAAATTTATATAGTAAAAGTTTTTTTTGCTTCTTTTTTTTTCAAAAAAAAGA
The DNA here is from genome assembly GCA_902767285.1 of uncultured Ruminococcus sp. GTDB lineage: Bacteria > Bacillota > Clostridia > Oscillospirales > Acutalibacteraceae > RUG592. The sequence goes on along the minus strand of CACXHC010000079.1, from coordinate 20 downwards.
AGAGAAAATAACCAACAAAT
>CACXHC010000078.1 GCA_902767285.1 uncultured Ruminococcus sp. | reverse complement strand
TTTTATGTGTTTCAACGAACATTCTATGATTAGCAAATAAATGTTTTTTACACAATTAAAGTTTTTTGGAAAGGGTTTGGGAAAACCTTTTTTTTCAAAAAAGGTTTTCCCAAAAGAATCCTGCATTAAGGACAAATATCAAAAAAGCGGAGAGCATTTTCTTTAGTATATTTAAGAACATCGTCAACGGAAACAGACTTAATTTCAGCTATTCGCTGGGCGGTGAATTTTATATACGAGCTGTCGCAGCGTTCCTTTCGGAACGGAACGGGAGTCAGATAGGGAGCATCTGTTTCGAGGAGGAGTTTATTCATGGGGAGTTCTTTCACCACGTCAACGATGACTCTTGCATTTTTGAAGGTAACCACTCCACCGACAGAAATACTCATATCTCCGTAACGGAAAATTTCTTTGAGCATCTCAACCGAACCGCTGTAACAATGCAGAAGTCCAAACGGCTGATATTTTTTCAGATATGATAATATATCGCCGTGGGCTTCACGGTCGTGAATAATTATGGGATATTTTGTATCATTGGCAAGCCGGAGTTGTTTTTCGAATATTATGTGCTGTTCTTTGGGGATATTCCAATAATAATCGAGTCCGGTTTCGCCGATTGCCACGACTTTATCTTGATTGAGCATATCCGCTATTTTTTCGATATACTCATCTATGCGGGTGATGTCTATATTCTCGGTGCTTTCGGGGTGAATACCTACCGCCGCATAAATATAGTCATATTTTTGAGACAGCTCTATCGATTTTTGAGATGTTTCTAAATCCGTGCCGTTTGTTACCGCCGCAAATACTCCTTTTTGAGGCAGTGACGAAAGAAGTGTTTCTCGGTCATTATCGAACTTTTCGTCATCGTAATGACAATGGGCATCGAAAATCAAATTATCGTTAATTATAATTACCAGTCCTCTTCTTCTTCGTCATCGTAGTAGTAGTAATCTTCTTCCTCATCATCGTTGTTGTAGTCCTCGTCCTCATCGTCATTGGAGCGGCGAGGTGAAGAGCTGTTCCAGTATTCGTCATCGTCCCAATGGGGGTCGAGTTGGTCTGTGTCGGAATCAGAATCGGAATCGGAATCAGAACCCGAAGTTGTTCTGGGGAGGAATTTGTCGGAATCCGAATCTGAATCAGAATCGGAAGATTTTTTGTCGCTCTCGGAATCTTTCTTTTTGTCGGAGTCCGTACCGTTGCCGGGCATAACGATATCGTTCACGCCGAGAGCCTTAACTGCTGCAAGGAACTGCGGGTCTGACGAAATATCAAGTATACCTGAATCGTAAGACTTTTGGTCGGCAATGCTCAACTCAACAACATTCGTAGGAACTACGCCTGAATATGAGTAAGTTTGCTGACCCTTCGTTACATAATAAAGATTTGGAATAAGCACATAATCGCCCGATTTGAGCTGAATTGCGTCTGTTTTAGCACAGTCGCCGGCGGTGGTTGTGCCTACGATTACCGCTTTGCCGTATGCGTTGAGCGTTGAGGCAAAAATTTCGGAAACGCCTGCTGTATTTCCGTTAACCAAAACAGCGATGTCATATTTAATCTCGCTCTGGTCGGATGTGTACAAAACTGTTCTGTTGCCGTTTTTGTCAACACCTGCGATAATTTCGCCCTCGGGAAGAAGCATATCGAGAATTTGTGCGGCAACTTCGATTTTGCCTGAGTTGCAGTTTCTCAAATCCAAAACGAGCATATCAACTTTTGACAAAGACGAATTACTGAAGTCGTTCAATGCAGATGAAAACGAACTTTTGGTGGAATCTTCAAATCCGAGAAACTGAATGTATCCGATACCCTTACCAAAATTTTTGTAGAGAATCGTTTCTCCGACTGCCGATTTGTTGTAGTTTGCGTACTCTGCCGCCGTAAGATATTTTACGGAGCTATCGCCCAAACCTTCAACATATCCTCTGCACATACCTTTTATTAGGTCAGCTTCGTTTATTGTTCCCAAATAATTGTCGTGGATTACCTTTTCTACTTCTTCAACCTGCTCATTTACCGAGCCTACCGATGCCGTTTGTGTGATTTTTTTAACTTTGCGTCCAGATATGAGGTATCCTGCCGCGAATGCTATCGCCGCCGCTAAAAACACACAAGCAAGTGCAAAACCAAATGTCGTCTTTTTCTTCATCATTTTACAAACTCACTCCTGTTTCTTCTCTTTTTTGTAAAATACATACCAAATATATTTTATACTATGTACCCCAATATTGTCAACTCCTTTTTTTCCTCGACCATTTTTATTTTTTGGTAGTTTCTTGGAGCTGTAAAAAACAACTCCCCCTAAGTAATCTCCAATTTGTTTTTTATTTTCTCTTCTTTTTTTTGAAAAAAAAAGAAGCAAA
>CACXHC010000077.1 GCA_902767285.1 uncultured Ruminococcus sp. | reverse complement strand
TTGGAAGAAATAGATATATTTTCTTTTGCTTGTGTACCAACTCTCAAATGCGTTACTGTCGATAATGATGAGTACAGAGATAAGGAAGAAGGCGTTTTCCTTCCCGATTGTATCAAAGCAATTCCTTACGGTGCTTTTAATGGTGCCGGATTTGTTACTCTTACGTTGTCGGATAATATAGAAATTATCGACATAGATGCGTTCTGTAATCTTGCTAATCTTAAAACGGTAATTTTGCCTAAAAATATGACAAAATTCGGTTTTGATGAGCATTATTATAATAATTTGGGTTCTCCAATTAAATACGTTGCCGAGGCTATAAGAAGAGTTTTTCAATATTGCAGTAAAAGCAGTGAGATTATTATTTCTGAGGAAAATCCGTATTTCAGTACCGAAAAAGGCGTTCTGTTTAATAAAGATAAAACTGAGGTTCTGGCGTGTCCGTATGTGCTGAAAGGCGGTAATTTCGTTATCCCCGATACTGTCACCGAAATAAGTGTTGCGTTTGCAAGTGCAACTCTTAAATCGCTCGTTATTCCAAACGGTGTTACTAAGATTGCTCCGTTTGCTTTTGGAAACATCAGCGAGATTACTATTCCCGAAACCGTTACCAAAATTGGTAAACAGGGTTCTCATAATTTTAAAAAAGGCTTGACGGTGTACGGCAAAAAAGGTTCGATTGCCGAAAGATTCGTTGGAACAATGAACAGCCAAGGCTGTAAAGCCATATTTATAGATTCCGATGACACCGACAGCAGTATCAAAAAATTTAAAGATTTTGGTATAAAAGTAGAAGATGACGGCGTTGTTATTTTGACTGCTCCCCTTAACAAAAGAACTGTGGAAGTTCCCGAAACTATAGAGGACAAACCCGTTGTTAAACTTGCTGACAGATGTTTTGAAGAAACAAGTTTTGGTTCGTCAAAAATCAAAGAAGTAATTTTGCCAAAAACTATAAAATCTATTGGTAAAAGTGCTTTTGAGAGGTGCCGAAATCTCGAAAAAATCAATCTTCCCGAGGGGCTTGAAAGCATAGGCGGAAAGGCTTTTCAGGAGTGTTCAAAATTGAAGGAGCTTGTTATTCCCGAAAGCGTTAAACAAATAGGTTCGTACTTTTTGGGCGATAGCGATTATTTCGCTCCCGAGAAAATAAAAGTAGTTGTTAAAAAAGACAGCTATGCCGCCAAATTCTTTAAACATAACTATAAAGATGGTAATTACAATTATTACAGTAAGCACATTTTTATAATGTATGTTTCTGATAACGATGATGAGAAAGAGCAAGACGAACATACCAAGTTTCTCAATTCTATTGAGAATGTGTCCAAATATGAATATAAGGCTAATTTCGATGGTACAGTTTCAATAACAGGTATCAAAAATTGTAGAAAAACTATGGTTTGTGAGATTCCAAGAGAAATAAGAGGTATGCCTGTTACTAAAATCGATATTGAATACGGTTGGGATTCACCCTTGAAATTTGTTCTTCATGATTTAATAAAGGAAATTCCCCATATATTACCATATGAGTATATCGAAATCGATGAGAAAAACCCGTATTTAAAAACTGATGGCGTGTCGATTTTCTCTCATGATATGAAAACGCTGATAAAAGCAAATTGCAAACGTCCGCTTGATGTTTACGAGATTCCCGAGGGAGTTGCGGTAATCAATAAAATGCGTATCTGCGTTGATAAAATAATATTGCCAAAGAGTCTTGTTTCAATAGGCAAAGAGGCTTTTGGCTCTGATGTTACACCTAATAATAATGATAAATGGGAAATAGTATTTTTTGACGGTCTGAAAACTATCGGTGACGATGCATTCCACTATTCCAAAGTAAAAGAAATACATCTGCCAAACAGTGTTCTTCATATAGGCAACAAGGCGTTTAGTTCATGTAGCATGGAGCAGTTTTCAGGAGCTGAAAATGCGGTTGACATAGGTGAATCGGTATTCATCGGTTCAGATTGGTATAATAATACCCAAATGGCTATTTATCAGAATATTCTGTATAAGGCTAACGGCAGTGAAGAAGTAGTGGTTATCCCCGAAGGTATTGAAAAAATTGCTGTTGCGGCTTTCGGCTCAAGTGGTTGGTGGAGCAAAAAATGCACCAGCAAAAAAGTTATTATTCCCCAAACTGTCAAGATAATAGAAAATTACGCATTTAAAGGTATGGAATGTTTGGAAGAGATAGCACTTCCAAACAGTATTGAGTATATAGGCGAAGAAGCTTTTTGTGGCTGTTCTAATTTGAAAAAAATTGTAATTCCCGATTCGGTGAAAGAATTACATAATGGTATTTTTAGTTTGTGTACATCTTTGACTGAGGTCGTTTTACCGAAAAATATAAAAACTCTACCGAAAGATTTGTTTAGAGGTTGTACTTCGGTAAAGAACATAGAACTTCCCGAAGGGCTTGAGGTAATAGAGCGTCTGTCTTTGCCCGAACTTGACAAAATATTTATTCCGGCATCGGTTAAGTCAATTGATTTTAAGGGGTTATACAAATACTATGAATATAAGGTAACTCCTTCACTCAGCATTAAAAAAGAAATTACCGTTCATGAAGACAATGCTTTTTTCAAATCTCAAGACGGTGCGTTGCTGAGTAAAGACGGAAAAACACTTTTTGCATATCCATCAAAAAAGAGAAAGAAAGACTCTTTCACAATTTTTGATGGTGTTGAAACGATAGGCTCCTTTGCGTTTGCAAATTGCAGTTCTTTTGGAGAAATAATCCTTAAAAACGGCATCAAGAAAATAGGTGAACTTGCTTTTTGCGGTTGTACAGCTGAGGCAATAGAGTTGCCTGAAACACTTGAATGTGTGGAAGAAGCGGCTTTTGCTAATACCCAAAATTTATGGAGAATAAAATTCCCTGACAGTATTAATACTATGCAAAAAGAAGTTCTCGGATTAAGCGGTGTAAGAGAAGTTGTTTTTCCGAGTGGTATGTATTCTATTCCCGATGGCGTATGCTTGGGCTGTAGGCGTTTAGAGAAAATCGGCTGGCCTGAGAAGGTTAAATGTATAGGAATCAAGAGTTTTTGTGAATCTGGCTTGCAGGAGTTGGAAATTCCCGATTCGGTATCGCATATAAAGAAAGAGGCTTTTGAAGGAACAAAACTCAAAAAAGTTGTTATCCCAAAAGGAACTAAAATTGTAGAACAATTCGCTTTTAAGAGTATTGATTATATAGAGTTGTACGACAATCTCAACTGTAATATCGGTCAAATTGTTTTTCAAACAGCGGGATACGCAGCTCACGGAAACTGTGCCGGAATTATGATTATACGCTCGGCAAAAACTGACGAAATTCTCTATAAATTGTGGCTCGGTAAAGGAGATCTTCCAAATAAGTACGTTCACAGTATATATGCCTCTTTTGACCAAAACGGCGGTTTGAATATTGTTAAAGTCGATAATTCCTTTGCGGAGTTTGATTCGATGAGAAATAAGTATAAATTCGCCTTGTATAGACTCGAATATCCATATCAACTCAGCGAAAGCAACGCCGAAACATTCCGTGCATATCTCAAGAAACTCGGCGTTAAACTCGCTAATGCTCTTATTGAGGATAATGACCTCGAAGGTCTTATCGCTATTCAAGATTACGGCGTTATCACAAAATCTAATTTCTCAAAAGTGTTGGAATTCGCTAATAGTCAGCATAAAACTGATATAGTCGCTTTCTTGCTTAACTATAAGGCTACCAAAATTAATAAACCTAAGTAATTCCTTGTTTTCGGAGGCTTTTCTTGGGGCTGTGAAAAAACAACAGCTCCAAGAAATTTCTAATTTGTTGCTTATTTTCTCTTCTTTTTTTTGAAAAAAAAGAAGCAAAAAAAACTTTTACTATATAAATTTTACGTGTTTCAATGAACATTCTATAAACTTAAACAAAAAC
>CACXHC010000076.1 GCA_902767285.1 uncultured Ruminococcus sp. | reverse complement strand
TCTTGCGGTGAGTTCGTTGTTCGTCATTTTGAAAACCTCTTTCATTTTGATTTTTGATTTTGTATCTGAGTGAGCGTCCCGCGCTTGTTGTGCCCTGCTCCTTTGGAGCGTCTCGCTTTCCATCGGTTTTGCTCTCTCTTGATTACGTTATTATTATACACGATAACTCGCTCACAGTCAATTGACAATACGCACGAATGTTCGTTCATGTTTTTATCTATTTTATACACTTGTATTCGTTCACATTGAGTGATATACTATATTGTGAGATTCTTTTTTTTGTAAATGGGGTGTTTATAATTTGCCAATGAAGTATAAGATTGATGTCTTATCGGCACTAAAATCTAATGGGTTTACAACATACAAATTAAGAAAAGATAAATTACTAAGTGAGTCTACAGTTCAAAAATTAAGAAGGTTTGACCCTGTTGCGTGGGAAAACATTGAAACTCTTTGTGATCTGCTGAATTGTCAGCCTGGAGATTTATTAGAGTTCGTCAAAGATTCTCCCGACACAGAGCTGAACGCATCCGTAGAACAAGCAGAATAAGACCAAATATAAAATAGCTTATAGATTATATATCATTGGAGCTGTACCAATGTGGCAACTACATTTTATAGTTGGCTGTGGTATTGGGTCATAGGACTTTTTCAAGTCAGTTTTCGCTTACGAGTGTGGCTGCTGCTATGCAGGCTACTCGATAGGGGAAAAATTATTTGCAATGGTAAAAACTGGCGGCGCAGAATATAGTGCTACTCTTTCAGCTTTTGAAAAAATATCTCAAAGGCTTGTTTTGATGTACCTAAAATCATTTTGTTGTCTTAAAATAAGTCATTATCGGGGAGAGAATGCGACAAAGTAAAGCAAAGTAAAGTTAAGTAAAGTTAAGTTAAGCAAAGTAAACATTGGCGAACGCTGAACAGATGAGGAATTTTTGGTGTAAACTATCTAATAAGAAACATTTTCACTTTTTGCGATATTACAATACATATTTTCTCATAAAAATAGTTGACTATTTTAGAATTTCAGGATATAATATTGGTGTAAGGTTTATTAATAGTTGATACCTTACACCTTAGTATGCTAAGTAAATTTTTCCGCTTGCTGATGGTGCGGGATATAAATAATTCAGTTCGCTTATTTTTCCGCTTGCTGATGGTGCGGGATATAAATTAGTCAGTGAGAAAATGTGTCCTCCGTCGTTTTCGTGACGATGGGGGACTGTTTTCATAAAGAGGATTTATGTACTGCTATCACATTAAAGACGATTATTTTATAACTGCTGCTAAGTATCTGAAAACAAAAGACACGCATCTTATGAGTAATAAGGAAGGTGGTCGTTATAGACCGCACTTCCTATGCTTTGAAGATGAAAACAATTCCTCAATACTGTGGGCGATTCCTCTATCTTCACAGGTAGAGAAGTACAAAAGTATCATGCAAAAGAAGATTGATAGATTTGGCAGATGCGATACTATTGTAATAGGTCAGTTTGCGGGGAAAGATAGCGCTTTTCTGATTCAAAATATTTTTCCAATAACGAGCAAGCATATAGACCATGTTCATACCGTCAATGGGAATCCTGTTGCCATTCACAGGAAGCTGGAGCAGGAAGTTGTCACAAAAGCCAAAAGAACACTAAACATTTACCGCAGAAATAAGAACATTCTTTTTACATATGCTGATGCCTTGTATTCAATGGTATTACAAGAATTATCAGACGATCTAACAGAGTAACGCCTAAATCTCCCGATAAAGTAGGCGTTATCTCAGCCTTCCGGCAAATATAACAAACTATTTTAAATGAGCCGACAACCCCCATAAACGCCGAGAAAATAGGCAGTCCAACGAACTAAAATTGATCCGCTTATACTCTGTGGCATTATTTTTGAAATAGCTTTAAATCGCTTGCTTTGCCGCTCTAACAAGCTAATTAATTAAATAGGTAAAAAGTTATTACCATCCAAAATAAAACGCTCTCAGGGCGACAGAACGAAAGAGAAAGGCTTTAAAACAGTAGTTTTATTAATGGGGGTGCTTTTACATTCTGCTTTCCGGCTGAGATCGTGCCGATGGCGGGATGTGCTGCGCTTCACTCGAATTATGAAAAAATTATTAATGCAGACAAGTTGACGTAAGTTGGTTGACCTTTTTGATGTTATGTGATAAAATAAGAACTAAAGAGTATAAAGCATCAGAGGGGCAATGACTAATCCTAAAAAAATATAATAAATCAAGCTATCAGAAATAACAATTTTTAGACTGCACCAAAAAATACGGTGCGGTCTGGTTGCTATAATCTGGTAGCTTTTTTGTATGGTAAAAAATGGAATACAAAAAAAGAAGCACACAATCCGATTTATTCAAGATGGGCTGGACGAAAACCATGATTAAGCGTTTTCTTCCTGAGCCTATACTTATTAAAAATCCGCATTATAAACACGCTCCCGATATTAAATTATGGGACGAAGCCGAAGTCCTAAACGCTATGGGAACGGCAGAATTTAAAGCGGCATTG
>CACXHC010000075.1 GCA_902767285.1 uncultured Ruminococcus sp. | reverse complement strand
GTGCGAATCGGGGGCAGGCACCGCCTGCCGGATTTGTTGTTATTGTATTTAGTAATATGAATAATAAAAGTTTTTTTAGAAAGGGTTTGGTGAAACCTTTTTTTTCAAAAAAAGGTTTCCCCAAGAAAATCTATTTACATATTATTTTCTGTACTGAATGTTAGCCTTTACCTGAATAGCATAAGCATCAACAAGTGTAACAGCGTTGTCGCCGTTCATGTCGCCGGCTGTGATCTGCTCTGCTGTGAGCTTTGTAAGACCAACAGCGTGCTTCTGAGCCAATGTCGCATCACGGAGTGTTACTTTGCCGTCAGAGTTAATATCGCCTTTGTCCGAGGGAGTAGGTATATCGGAATCTGTTTCAACAGGTTTGTCAGAGTCTGTTTCAACGGGTTTGTCGGAGTCTGTTTCAACAGGTTTATCCGAATCAGTTACAACGGGCTTATCTGAATCTGTTTCGGGCAATTTGCCTTCAACAAGAGCCTGTTTAGCTGCGAGAACTTCTTTGTACATAGCTGTAACTGCTGCTGCGTCTGCTTTATCTTCGCCCTGTGCTATGAGCTTATCAGCCTCGTCAACTTTTGCCATAGCTGCTTTGTAGCTTTCTGCCGAATAGCCTGCTGTGTCAAGAAGTTTTATCTCTTTACATACTGTCTTGAGGTTCTCAAAATCAGATGCCGGAAGCGGTGTGCCTGCTGCTTCGTATGCAGATGCTTTATCAGAATATGTCGAGAACGAATAGTCGTCTTTTACGATAACCCATGTTTCGCCCTTCAAACCGGTGATGTCTTTTGTCTGACCTGCACCGTTTATAATAATGTTATAAGCGTCTGTTGAATCGCTGAGGCTTTCCACAAACCAACCGTCATCGTCTTTTGTGCTGAGCGATTTGCCCGGCCATGCTCCTACGAGTTTCTGAGCCGATGTGCCGTCACCCTGCCATGCGTAGATGTTTGCACTGGAAATGCTTGTCTTAACGTGAACAATTGCTTTGTCGGAACGTGAAGAACCTGTGCCATCGCTGTTCTTTGTGTATTTGAATGTCTTTGTTATAGCACCTTTTTCGGGGTGTGTGTACTCAAGAGTTACAACAACTGTGTCGCCGGGATAAGCGTGATCGCCTACTGTAACAACATCGCCGTCTTTAACTGTGATCTTCTTAACGCCATCAATTGTGAGTGTTGCGGAATCAATACCCTCCATGCTAACACTAAGGTCTGTTGTTGTATCAAAACCGGACTTGCCTTTTACAGAAACTCTTACGGAATCAGCAGCTCCTGCCTCAAGAAGGATTGTTCCATGTTCGCCGGAGCTGAATGTAACTGTGCCACCGGAAACTGTATCTGTTGTTTCATCATAAGTATTGACGAGAGTTGTACCGTCCTCAAAAATACCTGATACATCGATTGTAACGTCTGAGCCTGAGCCTGCGTCTACAACTGCAACTATCTTGTCATCAACGCCGCCCTTTGAATATGTTCTTGCGAATGCTGTACCTGCTGATGCTGTAAGAGCTGTGTTTGCACCTGCACCAACTGCAACGTGATGATTTCTGAATGTGCCGACTTTCTGCCAGTGAGCAAGAACGCCTTCATCAATGCTGTTCCAGTTCATGTCGCTTCTGAGTGAGTGACCTGCACCGCCGTTGCCATCGAATCCGCCGCCTGTTGCCAAAGGTCTGTTTGTTTCATCACCGTAGTAAATCTGAACTCCGCCCGGAAGCATAAGAAGTGCAGAACCAAGATGATAAAGGTCGCCTCTTGCAAGTGTCGAGTCGTGAGATGAAATATAAGACAACTGATTGAATTTATCGTTTGTGTTGATAGAATCTGCGTAATTCTGATATACTCCGGCAAGCTTGCCTTCTGCAAGAAGTCCGCCGCCCTGAGTTTCGAAGTTGATCATCGAGTCAAAGCCGCCCTGAGTATAATATCCGTCATATCCGTAACCAAGGTTGTGATCCCAGCACTCACCTGTCATCCAGAAATCGAGATCGTCAAGTGCATCGTTTTTGGATTTCCACTCCTTAAGAGCTGCAACACCTGCATCTTTGAGCTGTTTCCAAGAACCAAATTCAACGTGCTTAGCGGTGTCGCAACGGAAACCGTCAACGCCGAACTCTCTTACCCACTCTGTGAGCCATGATGAAATATATCCTGTTACAGTGTTGGAAGAACCATATTTTGATTGTTTAGCCGAGAGTGTTCCTTCTTTCTGCCACTTTGTCTGCAAGAATTTCGGAATACCTACCTGACTTGTCTGCTCTGTTTTGAAATCGGGCAAACCTGTCAGCGAACGTGTGCATTCATCGTTACCACCCTCGGAGTATCCCGGAAGTCCCGAACGAATCCAGTCAGGTCCCCACCATGTGAGCCAATCATTTGTCGTATAGTCGATATAATCATGATACGATTTGAGATTGCCGGAGTTATAAACATCTTGCCAACCCGGAAGAAGTGTACCATAACCATAATCGTTCATGTCGATCATGTTGTTGTATCCGGCATGGTTCATAACTATATCCATGATGATACGGATACCGTGTGCATGAGCGGTGTCTACGAGTTTCTTAAACTCTTCTTTTGTTCCGTAGTTGGCATCTGCCTCTGTGTAGTCGGTAACATAATATCCATGATAAGAATAGTGTGCAAAACCATCGCCGAGAATATAGCCGTGGAGCTGCTCGTAAGGAGCTGTAAGCCAAATTGCGTTTACACCGAGATCGTCAAAATATCCTGCTTCGATCTCCTGAGTAATTCCGGCGAAGTCGCCTCCGTGGAAAGTAGCCCAATCACTGCCTGCAACGGTTTTCATACGGCCGTATGCATTATCGTTTGAAGTATCTCCGTTCTTAAAACGGTCGATAAGTAAGAAATACACAGTTGCGTTATCCCATGAGAAGGTGGACGCATCTGCACTTGATGTCTGCACTTCTGCCGTTGCCTTTGAAGCGACAGAAGAATCAGCTGCGGTTGCCGGCAATACCGCCGATGTGAGCAAAGCCGCTGCAAGAATAGCAGACAATAAAGCCTTGGGTGTTTTCATAGCTCATTCTTCCTTTCAATTTTTGTTTTTGATTTTTTTGTTTTGGGTCTTTTTTTTGAACTGAAATATTGTTTTGGGATTAGTTTACCGAACTGCTCCACAGGCAAATAACCGCCTTGTATTTACTGTTTAATTTTAACATAAATAAAAAAGTTTATCAACCGTCTTTGAAATAAAAAACTAAATTCGTTCATTTACACATATACCGAATTTTATTTTTATCAAATTAAACAAAGAAATTCATGCAAATTTCACACAACCGACAAAATCGCACACATTCCACCTCTTTTGCCCTGAGTCGCACGGTGTGACCATACCAGATCACAGTTGCATTTGGTGCAAATATCGCTTATTGTAATGTTGCTTTCGGGTACGCCTTCACCCATAACTATCTGCTTATTTGTTTCGAGGAGGTCGATCATGAACTTTCCGTCATCTTTCGGAAAAACAATTTTTTTGCTGTCGAGTCCGAGATTTTCAAACTGAACCGCAACAGGTTCATCGACTTCATAACAGCATTTACTTATTGCCGGCCCTATCGTTACGATAATATCTTCAGGAGATGAACCGAACTCCTCTTTCATTTTGCGGATAACCTCACCGCCGATTTTTCCTACTGTTCCTCGCCAACCGGCATGAGCCGAACCTATCGCCTTTGTTTTTGTATCAACAAACATAAGCGGAGTACAGTCGGCGTAATATGTAACAAGCGAAACTCCGCTCTCGTTTGTAATAAGTCCGTCAACACTTTGCATATCTTTTGGGCGATATATTCCGATTCCTCTTTCGGCTTTTGTTACTTTGCGTACAAAAGTGTTGTGGTCTTGACTCGATGCAACCAAAGATTCATAATCAACACCGACAGCACTGCATAATCTTTTGAAATTTTCGTTCACGTTTTCATCGCTGTCGCCTCTGCCGAATGCCATATTGAGCGAGTTGAACTCGTTTTTGCTGACTCCTCCCAATCGTGTGGAAAATCCATGCCTGATAAACGGAACAGCATCGAGTTCTTTAAAAGAAAGATATGCCAATGCAGATACTATATTAAGATTCATCACAGAACTTTCAAAAATCATAAACATAATTCCTTTCAAGAATATTAATTGTAAAAAAATCGGTATAATTATACTTGTGCAGTCATTTTGTTGAAAGGTGCGTCGCTATGTATAAATTATTCGGAAATAATATAGAACCTAACTGTTCTTATTGTGATAACTGCATTATTGACGAAAGCGGACGAAAAATCTGTATGAAAAACAAATTCATTTCAGACGGCAAGTGCCGAAAATTCAAATATAATCCGCTTTTGAGAAAGCCGTTCAAACCGCCTGTTTTGCCTCGCTACAATCCCGAAGATTTCCAATTATAATAATTTTATCATTATAATAACAACTTTTCAAGTTTTTTAACGGCATTTTTGAGCTTAAATGTGCATAAAAACATACGATTATATTTATTATATTTTTACCGCCGTCTGTATTGATAAATCATAGAATCACTGATAAAATTATTGTATAGACTTGGTATAAATAATTACAAATGGAGGGAGGGGTCGTCTTTGGATTGCATAGAACATTGTACAGCTTGTCCGCATTTGTGCGGAGCCAAAAGAGGACTCTTTGAGGGTGAAGGATTTTGCAGAATGGGCGTTAAGCCAAAGGTCGCAAGAGTAGGCCCTCATTATTGGGAAGAACCCTGTATTAGCGGTACTAAAGGGAGCGGAGCCGTATTTTTCAGCGGTTGTACGCTCAAATGTGTTTTTTGTCAAAATTACGAAATAAGTGAAAATCATGTAGGTGTATACATAACTCCTGCTCAACTTGCTAACTGTTACAAAAATCTCGAAACTCAGGGCGTTCATAATATAAATTTGGTAAGTGCAAGTCATTTTATAGACGCTGTTCTTGAAAGTTTCGACATATACAAACCGAAAATTCCCGTGCTTTATAATTCCAGCGGATACGAATCCGTAAAAAGTCTGCGTCGTTTGGAAGATAAAATCGATATATACCTTCCCGACTTTAAATACAGCGATAATCGTCTTGCAGAAAGATATTCCGGAGCTTTCGACTATTCTAATGTTGCTCTTGCTGCTATCGAAGAAATGGTACTTCAAACGGGCGATATTAAATACGATAAAGATGGTATTGTTCAAAAAGGCACTATTGTTCGTGTTTTGGTGCTTCCAAATCATACTAAAGATGCTATGGCAGTTCTTGACTGTATAAGAGCAAATTTCGGAAAAAGTGTGCTTGTAAGTATTTTGGGTCAGTATGTCCCCACGGGTAAGGCATACAAATATCCCGAGATAAATCGCACTCTAACGGAAAAAGAATATGACAAAGTGGTTGACCATGCTATCTCGCTTAATCTTGACGGATTTACTCAGGAACTTTCGGCAGCTGACGAAAAGTTTATACCCGATTTTTCTGCCTCAAGTTCCGAATATTTCGGATATAAGTAAAATCCAAAGTAAAGGAGATTGATTACCATTAACAAGAATCCATTTTTCAGAATTGCCGCCGCCAGTCTGAAACTGAAAGTGGCTGATGTCGATTTTAATATAGACGAAATACTCGCAGTAATTCGCCGTGCCGATGATATGGGTGTGAAACTGCTCGTTACCCCTGAACTTTCGATAACATCTTACACTTGTGCCGATTTGTTCATGAACGATTCTTTGCTTGAAAAAGCCGATAACGGTATAGAAAAAATATTGTCGGATACTCAAAATATCGATATGACGATAATTGTCGGAATGCCTGTTCAGTGCGGAGGTTTATTCAACTGTGCTGTTGTTATAAACAAAGGCAAAATTTTGGGTGCTGTTCCGAAAACATATATTGCCAACTATCACGAATTTTACGAGAAAAGATGGTTTCTGCCCGCCGAAAAAGGCAAAAATTTTGAATATGTTACCATTGCCGGCAAAAAAGTTCCTTTTGGAAAATGCCTATTTGATTTAGGTTCAGGAGCTATTCTCGGAATAGAAATTTGCGAAGATCTCTGGTCGGTGACTCCCCCAAGCAGCGAACTTGCTTTGATGGGAGCAAATATAATATGCAATCTTTCGGCAAGTGACGAGTATGTTTCAAAAGCAGAATACAGAGAGTCGCTTGTTGCAAATCAATCGGCAAGATGTTTATGCACATACGCCTATGCAGGTGCATCGGTATGCGAAAGCACAACTGATCTTGTTTTCAGCGGTGCTACGATTATCGCTGAAAATGGCGGAATCTGTGCCAAGGGACAGCGTTTCTGCCGTGAGAGTGTTCTCACCGTATTCGATACCGATATTCAAAAACTCAATTCGCTCAGAAGAAGTAATATTACTTTTGGTGACAGTATCATTTCAGAATCTGCAAAAATGATAGACTGCACAGTCAAAAATCCAGATAATGACCTTGAATACAGATTTATTGACAAACACCCCTTTGTGCCGTCCGATTCGGCGAAAGTCAAAGAACGCTGTGAGGAAATCTTGAATATTCAGTCAAACGGACTTGCGAAAAGGCTTTCTCACGTTGGTTCAAGAGGCTGTATAATAGGAATAAGCGGAGGTCTTGACTCTACTCTCGCCCTGCTTGTTGCTGTTCGCAGTATGAAAATTCTTGGCAAACCAAATTCCGATATAATCGGCGTTACTATGCCCGGATTTGGAACAACAGGCAGAACATACAACAATGCAATAAAATTAATGGAATATCTTGGTGTTACTATTCGTGAAATAAATATAAAAGATGCGTGTCTGCTTCACATGAAAGATATTTCACACGACCCCGAAATAAAAGATATTACTTACGAAAACACTCAAGCTCGTGAGCGTACTCAAATTTTATTTGACTTGGCAAACAAAGAAAACTGCTTGCTTGTTGGTACAGGCGATTTGTCAGAACTTGCCTTGGGCTGGTGTACCTACAACGGCGACCACATGAGTATGTACGGCGTAAATGCAAGTGTTCCGAAAACGCTCGTTAAATATATTGTTGCTCATGAGGCATCCGAGAGCGATGGCGATGTAAAAAGAACTCTCGAAGATATTCTCGATACACCCGTTTCGCCCGAACTTCTTCCACCCGACAAAGACGGAAAAATCTCTCAAAAAACTGAAGATAACATCGGCCCTTACGAACTCCATGATTTCTTCTTGTACCATTTTGTGAGATTCGGTGCATCAAAAGAGAAATTACTCAAAATGGCAACAAAAGCATTCGCCGATGTCTACGACAAAGATTTTATAGAAAAATGGCTCAACGTATTTATAAAACGCTTCTTCATAAGTCAGTTTAAGAGGAGTTGTATACCCGATTCTCCTAAAGTCGGTTCGGTTTCGCTCAGTCCTCGTGGCGATTGGCGTATGCCCAGTGATGCTTCTTTTAACTCATTCTTTTAATTCTAACCCACAGGTTTTTTTGGGAAAACCTTTTTTGAAAAAAAGGTTTTCCCAAACCCTTTCCAAAAAACTTTAATTGTTTACATGCAACAGAAACAAATCCGACTGCGTACTTATGCAGTCGGATTTGTTTTAGTTTAAGGAATGTTTGTTGAAACACATAAAGTTTATATAGTAAAAGTTTTTTTGCTTCTTTTTTTTCAAAAAAAGAAGAAGAAAAACAAAAACTCAGCAACAAACCCAACTGCGAGCGAATACAGCCGTATTTGTTTTAGTTTATGGAATATTTGTTAAAACACGTAAAGTTTATATAGTAAAAGTTTTTTTTGCTTCTTTTTTTTTCAAAAAAAAGAAGAAAAATAACAAACTGCCAAAGTAAAACCTTACTCCCCGTGTTCGGTTTCCTTTGAATATCTTTGATAGACGATAGTACGCATATAAGGGTCATTTTCGGCATGGCGGTGCGAAATCATCACGCCGCAAGCGACATAGGCATAATAAATTCTTATCATGACTGTATACACGTCGTCGTTTGCTATTGCGTTGAGATAATCTCGTGCTATATAATACAATGCGATTCTTGAGAACTCATCATCAAGATGTTCGGGAATTTTCTCATCTTTACATGACATCAATTCTTCGAGCCAGCCTTTACTCATAACCTGAAAATTACCGTGGTCTTGAATTACTTCGTTTATTGTTGGAAGAATAAAATCATTTACAAACTCGTAAGTGTCAAGAAGATTTTCTTTCGTTATTTTTTCGTCTATCAGCGACTGCACATAATCGTTAAATTCAAAGGCTTTCGATATTTTTTCAATGAATGTATTTTGTGAACGAAAAATTTCAGCTGTCATGAATCTTGCTTTGAGGAGAAAATTCATATATTCACGGCTGTATCCGTTATCTTCACGCACTATTCGGCTATCCTTTATAAAATCGAATTTTTCATCGCATATTATCATAAGTCTTGCGGCTTCAGGACAGGCAAGAGTCAATATTTCTTCGCCAAACTCCGTGTAATCTTGAGTTATGCGTGGAAATTTTCGGCAAGTGTGACTCAATCTTTCATGTCCGTATTTCAATTGAATCTTGCAAAGTCCGTTCTCGTCAATAAATGGACAGTCGTTTTCAATATTTATTACGTTATCGCCGTTTTCGTCAATCTTTATGTTTTCAATAAGGTCTTGATGTTTACGGTAAAATTCCATTGTTTCGTCATCTACCTCAACAATCCAATCTTTACAGCAATTGTCGGGACAGTCGCCCGCAATACACTTGAAATTACGGCAAAACTCGGGAATATTCATGTTTTATCAACTCTCTTTCATTAAAAATTCGTCTGCACATCTGTAATTTTTTCTCATATAATGTTATTGAGATATAATCTCATCAAATAATATTCGGGAGGCAGAACTGCGTGTTTGATATAAATAAAATATGTGTTGTCGGCGGTGATATTCGTCAGGCTTATTTAGGTGATATGTTTTTGAAAGACGGAAAATTTGTAACATATCAGGCTTTGGAAAAATGCGAATATGCTCAGCCCGATTATGCGTCACTTGAAACAGCCGTAAGTAAATGCGATACTGTAATTTTGCCTGTACCGCTTTCTAAAGATGGTCAAACGCTTAACACTCCTCTTTCAGATATGACTATACCACTCGACAGCGAGTTCGCCGATATACTGAAAAACAAGTGCGTTTTTTGTGCAAATTCCGATATGCTCACAAAAAGCGGAAATTACGAAAGTTGCCGTATTTTTGATTATATGAAAAACGAAGATCTTGTTGTTTTGAACGCAGCTTTGACCGCCGAAGCAGCTTTGGGAATCGCAATAAACAATTCCGATATTTCGATTTTGAAAAGCAAATGTCTTGTTGCGGGATTTGGAAGAATAGGAAAATTTTTGGCTCGGGAACTGAAATTTCTTGGGGCAGACGTTACCGCCTCTGCAAGAAAATCGTCCGATATGGCTTGGATAACAGCTTGCGGATATACTGCCGTTGAAACCGAAAATATTGCGGAAAATATAGGCGAGTTTGATTTCATATTCAACACAATTCCACACATGATATTCAACACCAATGTTATATCAAAAATATCACGAAACGCCGTTATAATAGACCTTGCCTCAAAGCCGGGCGGAACCGATTTTGAGACTTGCCGAAAAATGAATATAAAGGCAATTTCGGCATTATCGCTTCCGGGTAAGACTGCTCCCAAATCTGCCGCCGAAATAATAAAAAATACTATTTACAAGTTATCGGAGGAAAAAACATGAAAGATAAAATAACTGTTGGATTCGCCTTGTGCGGTTCTTTCTGTACTTTTTCAAAAGCAATCGACATTCTTGCAAGGCTTAAAAACGAAGGTTTTGATATTTTGCCTATAATGTCCGAAAATGCTTTCTCCACAGATACTCGTTTCGGCAACGCAAAAGATATTGTTGACGAAATAGAAAAAATTACGGGCAAAAAGGTTATTCATACAATAAAAGATGCCGAACCCATAGGCCCGAAAGAAATGTGTGATGTTCTTCTTATTGCTCCGTGTACGGGAAACACGCTCGCAAAACTTACCGCCGGTATCACCGACACGAGCGTTACCATGGCTGTGAAATCTCACCTTAGAATACTCCGCCCCGTGGTTATCGCACTCGCAAGCAACGATGCTCTCGGAGCTAATGCCAAAAACATAGGGTATATGATAAATCGAAAGAATGTGTATTTTGTTCCGTTACACCGTGACGACCCCATTAAAAAGCCAAACTCTCTTGTTGCAGACTTCTCGCTCATTCCTCAAACGATAGAAAAAGTTTTAAGATGATTTTTCGGGGAAAACCCTTTTTAAAAAAAGTGTTTTCCCCGAACCCTTTTCCCAAAAATTTTTTTACTGCTCGTTTTCAAGAAATTCGGCGAGCATAGTATATCTGAGATTTTTCTTTTCGTTTTCAACCATGGCTTCTATTTCGCTGCTGTCACCTACGATAATCAAGAGTTTTTTGGCTCTTGTTACGGCGGTATAGAAAAGGTTTCTGTAAAGAAGAGGTTTTGGAGTCTGCCACAGCGGAATTATAACTACTTCAAACTCGTTGCCCTGACTTTTATGTACAGTCACGCAGTAAGCGAGATCCAACTGAACTACATCATCATAAGTGTATGTTGCGATTTTATCATCAAATGTGACCGTAACTTTGCGTCCGGCTCGATTTATAGATGACAAAACACCGATTTCGCCATTAAAAACACCCGTACCGACGGTACCATCATTTCTGACCCAATTTATATTATAATTGTTTTTTTGCTGCATGACCTTATCGCCCAAACGCAGGATTTTTTTGTCAATGACAAGTTCTATTTTTGTATCATCGGGAGGATTTATTTCAGCTTGCAGAGCTTTGTTGAGTTCATACGTTCCGGCTGATTTTATCTTTGACGGGGCGAGAACCTGTATTTCTGACATAACGGAATAACCGTAAGCCCTCGGCAGACGTGTACTGCAAAGAGATACAACGGTGTTTTTCATTTCATCGGCATTTCGGCATTTCAGAAAAAAGAAATCTTTGTCCACACGGTCTATTATTGGATTTTTGCCCTGATTTATCAAGTGAGCATTCGTTATGATAAGGCTTTCCATAGATTGTCGAAACACTTTGTTTAGTGCTATTGTGGGAACTTTGCCGGAATTTATAATATCTCGAAGAACATTTCCGGCACCTACGCTTGGGAGCTGATCGACATCTCCAACAAAAATGAGTCTGCAATTCAGCGGAAAAGCACGCATAACGCTTTCCATAAGAAGAGCATCTATCATTGAAGTTTCGTCTATTATGAGCGTGGTGCATTTAAGAAGGTTGTCCTCATTTTTTTTGAATACCGGGCGGTCGTGTTCAGACCAGCCGACTTCCAATAAGCGGTGAATCGTTTTTGCTTCACAGCCTGTAACATCGCTTAGACGCTGTGCGGCTCGTCCCGTGGGGGCAGCAAGAAAAACTACTTCTTTGTTATCCTTCAATATTTTTATTATTGCGTTTAATGTTGTCGTTTTACCTGTGCCGGGGCCTCCTGTAAGTATGAGCATACCTTTTGTAAGTGCCTGAGCGATTGCCTGTTTTTGCAAATCTGCATATTCGATCCTCTCATATTTTTCTATTTCGGCAATTTTATCATAGACATTTGGTATAGGCTCGGGAGGATGTTCAAGAAGCATTTTTATGCGAGAGGCAACATACGTTTCAGCCTGATAATATATGGGTAAAAATATAAACTCGATTTCATCCTCGGGTCTTATATACGAGTAAAGCGTTGCTTCTTTTATGCACTCATTGAGAACCATTTCTATTGTTCCCTCGTCTATTTCGATAAAATCAACACAAGTAGGAACAAGCTGTTCTCGGGGAATACAAGTAAATCCGTTTGATGCGTTGTGCATTAAAATATGATTTAAAGCGGCTTTTATTCGGTAGCTTATATCGATACTGTTTTCGGATTTTTGAGACATATCCTCAGCCTTTTGAAAATCTATTCCTATATTTTCGTTACAAACGACATACGGATTTTCTTTTATAATATTTTTTGATTCAGTGCCATACACTGCCCAAATTTTTACAGCTTCCTCGGCAGTTATGCCGTAGCTCATCAAAAAAGTACATAAATCCTCAAAACCGAACGCATTTATTATTTGTTCGCTTATTTTGAAGGCTTTTTCTCTTGATATACCTCGAATTTGTATAAGTTGTTCGGGGTGATTTTCGATTATTTGGATTGTCTGCTCACCGAACTGATCAACAATTCTTTTAGCGGTAGCCTCGCCAACGCCTTTTATATTTCCGCTTGCGAGATAGTTATATATAGCAGGAATAGTGGCGGGGACTTCTTTTTCATAACTTTCGACCGAAAACTGCTCGCCGTAAGTTTGATGAATTTTATAAACTCCCTTAACTTTGATGCTTTCGCCAACCGCTATGACCGGAATAATTCCTGTTGCACAAATAAGCTCATCGCCCGTATTGATAACAAAAACGGTATAGCTGTTTTTTTCGTTGTGATATATGATACTTTCAACACTGCCTGACAATTCTAATTTTTCCATTAATACACTCCCATTTATCAGCGGTTATCGATTTTTTCGGGGTACATATCGTGATGAGATAATCTGTCCCATGCCATCTGCTCCCATTTTGTGTTAGGTCTGCCATAGTTGCAGTACGGGTCTATGGACAATCCGCCACGAGGGAGAAATTTTCCCCATACTTCAATATATTTCGGCTCCATAGCTTTTATTAAATCCTTCATTATTATGTTTATGCAATCCTCGTGAAAATCCCCGTGGTTGCGAAAACTGAACAAATATAATTTAAGCGATTTGCTTTCAACCATTTTTTCTCCCGGAACGTATGATATATATATCGTTGCAAAATCGGGCTGTGAGGTTATCGGACATAATGAGGTGAATTCCGGACAATTGAATTTTACAAAATAATCATTATCCGGATGCTTGTTTGGAAATGTTTCCAGCAGTTCCGGATTATAATCAAATGAATAATTAACCTTTTTTCCCAAAGATTTTATGTTTCCTGTTTCTTCATCTGTTCTCATTAAAGCTCTCCTTTTTTCTTCGGGGAAAACCCTTTTTAAAAAAAGGGTTTTCCCCGAACCCCTTTCCTAAAAACTCATATAAAATATTCGATATAAGCAAAAATTATACAATGCCTGCTGTCAATTTGCAATATATCTTTGATACATTGTATGCTTACTACTGCGAAAAGCAAATTAAACATGAACTAAAGTTTTTTTTGCTTCTTTTTTTTTCAAAAAAAAGAAGAAGAAGAAATTCCGTTTAGCTGAAAAGCTCTGGCACGGTCACGGCAAGTACCGCATTTTCCGCAGGGAGCATCTCCGCCCTCGTAACAACTCCATGTGTATTGATACGGAACATTCAGTGTAAGACCTATTTTCACAACATCGGCTTTGGTCATGCCGACAAACGGTGCTTCGATTCTGAGTGTTCCTCCGCTTCCGAGAGTTATCGCTTGATTCATGGCATTGTTGAAATCTTCCGAACAATCGGGATACGCATTTCCGGCAGAGTCATCACTGTGAACGCCGTAATATATCACCTCGCAGCCTTTGGCGATGGCTATGCTCGCCGCCGA
This sequence comes from uncultured Ruminococcus sp., assembly GCA_902767285.1. Classification (GTDB taxonomy): domain Bacteria; phylum Bacillota; class Clostridia; order Oscillospirales; family Acutalibacteraceae; genus RUG592. Next base: position 2,799 of record CACXHC010000075.1, on the reverse strand, counting down.
TGACAAAAATAATCCGTTGCGGAACGGAACATACGTTGATACAGGTTTTCCGCCCGTACTTGCGAGTTGTTCGGAGTAGCTTTCTTTTGGTATTTCTTGTTTGGAATTTTCGAGAAGGGAGCAGTCGGAATTTTCAAAAATTATCCTCAAATCGATGCTGTTTAACTCAACGCCATAATATTTTGCGATTTTAGATGCTGCCTCAAGCTCCTTTTTGTGCTTTTGTCCATAGTAAACCGACAACGCAGTTACATTCTCTTTTCCGTATTTGTCGATCGCCATAGCAAGGCAAGTTGTGGAATCTACTCCCCCACTGAATAAAACAAGTGCTTTCATTTAACGTGCATTCTCCTATTAGTCCAAAAGTTCTATCAAATCTTTGTTAGTCTTAAACTCGCCTGTTAAAGTTTTGGTTATGGTTTTGGCATTGACATTCTTTATTCCTCGGGCGGTCATACAACTATGACTGCCTACTATTTTTACACCTACGCTTTTAGTGTCCGCCGCTTCGGATATTATTTCGGCAATATCACTTCCAAGCTTTTCTTGCAGTTGAAGTCTTTTTGATGCCATGTCACATATTCGGGCGATTTTGCTCAAGCCGAGAACTTTTCCATTCGGAATATATGCCACGTTCACTGTCATGTCGTACATGAGTGCCATGTGGTGTTCGCAATAGCTGAAAACCGTTATATCTTTCATAACGATATACGGCTGAGTAGTGTATTCCATATCGAAAGTTTTTCCGAACATTTCAGCTATCTCGTGATTTGAGTATTGTATGCCTGCGAAAATTTCTTCGCACATATTCGCAACTCGCTTCGGAGTTTCAACAAGTCCGGCTCTGTTGGGATTTTCGCCTATCGCCTCAAGCAGTCCTCTTATGTGATACTCGATTTTCTCTTTGTCCATTGTCTACACTCCTCTCTTGTCAGGCGACCATATGTATTTATGAAGCTGAAGCTGTACTCTTACATCATTCAATGAATTTTCTTTCATAAAATCGACAATTTCTTCTGCCGATATTGCTCCGTAAACAGGACTCAGATAAATTTTACATTTATTTATCAATTCATATTCGGTGATTATTTCGAGCGATTTTTCGAGATCTTCACGAGTTCCCGCAACAAATTTTACTGTATCGCCTAAAGTTAGATATGCGAAATTTTCAATGCACATAAATTTTTCCATATTGCTTGACGGAAGTTTATAGTCCATTGTAAAAGACGGTCGGTTCTTTTTTTGCGATAACTCCTTTATCGAGATACTGCCGTTGGTTTCTATCTCAACACGATGATTTTTTTCGATAAGCATATCGATAAGCATGCCGACATCTTGCAGAAGAGGTTCTCCGCCTGTTAACGTGACATTTGTTATACCTTGTGCGAAATCGCATAATTCTTCAGCAGAAACAAACTCCGCAGGGGATGAGTTGCTGTTAGCCCACTTGGTATCACAGTAAGAACAAGCAAGATTGCATTTGCGAAATCGAATAAACACGGCGAGTTCGCCGGCACGAGGCCCCTCGCCGTTAATGCTGACGAATTTTTCAGCTACCGGATATTTCATAATCTATCAATCCTTTGAATAAGAGGCACAGTTATCGGGGGTTTCGTAGACCGTAACACTTTTTACAGGGAGATTATATTGTGAAGATAATATATCATAAAAATTTTTTGCGAAATTTTCGGCGGTGGGACGGTAATCAAGCTCAATAAGACGAAAATTTTCTTCGGTTAGAGCTTCCAAAGTTTTAGTTTTGAGCGAGTTTTTCTCGTACAAAAGAGCATGGTCGAAATTATCGGCAAGCTCACGAACGATTTTTTTCAAATCACCGAAATCAATGAGCATACCTCTTTTTTCGCCTTTCTGCTGTACCGAATCACCGCTGACAACTACTTTTACCACCCAGTGATGACCGTGGATATTCGCACATTTTCCATTATATCCGCTTAAAAAGTGAGCACTATCAAAAGCGGACGAAGTTTCAAGATTATACATAACAACCCTCAAAAAAATGCAGTCAAACAGACTGCACCCGTATATGTGTAGCCCCGGTTTTTTTTTATGACAGGAAGGTACAAATGAACTGTCATATTTATTATATATCTCATAAACTTTTTTGTCAACAGCCTAAAATGACCAACTTTTTTTCAAAAAAAGGTTGCATTACCGATTTGTTTGTGATATAATGGTAAAGCATTTGAACCGTTGGTTTGTCCAATGCGATTCACTGCCCGGCTTATATGCCGTACAATGAAGCAGACAGTCCGCTGTTTTGCGTTGAGCAACTTCACTCCGTAAAATATGAACGTCTGTAAACAATATCTTTTAGGAGGAATAAAAAATGGATGCGTTGAAGTTAATTGCTGCTGATTCAATGAAAAAAGAAGTTCCGCAATTTGAAATCGGCGACACAGTAAGAGTAGGTGTAAATATTCGTGAGGGCGACAAAGAAAGAGTCCAGATGTTCGAGGGTACCGTTATCGCTAAAAAATCAAGCGGTGTTGCCGAAACTTTTACAGTTAGACGTGTGGCTTACGGCGTTGGTGTTGAGAGAGTTTTCCCCCTCCACTGCCCGAACGTTAAAGAAGTCAAGGTTATCAGACACGGTAAAGTAAGACGTGCTAAACTCTACTATCTGCGTGACAGAGTTGGTAAGGCAGCTAAAGTTAAAGAGAAAATCGTTAAAAACTGATTATTTACTCATCACTCAAAAAATTTTTGTTCGCATGGTCGGTACGGTGTTTCGCTGTGCCGATTATTTTTTTATAAAGAATGCTGTTTTTAAAAATTTAT
>CACXHC010000074.1 GCA_902767285.1 uncultured Ruminococcus sp. | reverse complement strand
TGAGAAATGTCCACAAGTTCCACCGTCGCAGATGTAAATTTGTTTTCATTTAAACCACAGTGCGAACTGTCAGCAGGCACCGCCTGCAATAATTTTTTAGGAAAGGGGTTCGGGGAATAACCCTTTTTTTAAAAAAGGGTTTTCCCCGAAAAAATCCCCCGTGAGAGAAACTCCCCCGAAAATTACTTAGTTTCCGCTTTCTTGGCACATTCTCCGCCACAGACGAGCTTTGGGACTTTCCCCGCCTTTTTGAACATCATGCCACCGCATTTGGGACATTTTTCATTAGTCGGCTCGTTCCATGATGCAAAATCACAATTTGGATAGCTCGAACAGCCGTAGAAAATTTTTCCTTTGCCCGTCTTTTTAACAACTATATCTCCACCGCACTTGGGACAGGGAACGTCTAACTTTTCGACTATTTTTTTTGTTGTTTTACAGTCGGGCCAGCCTGAACAAGCAATAAATTTTCCAAATTTTCCGTATTTATAAACCATAGGTTTACCGCAGTTTTCGCAGACATAATCTGTTTTGTCGCTGTCGAGTTCGATTTTTGTATCTTTCATATCTTCTTTTGCGACTTTGAGAGTCTGAGAAAAATCATCATAGAACGTATGCAAAAGCTCCACCCATTTTTCGTTTCCGCTTTCAACTTGGTCAAGCTCCGATTCCATTTGTGCTGTGAACTTGACATTGACTATCTTCGGAAAATGAGCCGCCATTAATTTTGTGATAGCCTCTCCGAGTTCGGTGGGGTAAAGAGTCTTACTTTTTCGCTCGACATAGCTTCTTGATACAAGAGTTGTTATCGTTGCCGAATATGTCGAAGGTCTGCCGATTCCGTTTTCCTCAAGAGCTTTTATAAGAGAAGCTTCGGTGTATCGTGCCGGAGGCTGTGTGAAATGCTGATTTCCGTTTATCTCCTTCGACTTGACCGACATATCCTTTGTCAAAGGCGGAAGCTCGGTTGCTTTCTCCTCTTCAGTATCCTTGCCTTCAACATACAAAACGGTGAATCCGTCAAAATCGACATAATAACCGCTTGCTTTGAATATGTAGCCTTTTCCCTCAATATCCGCCTGAGTTGTTTTCTGAATACATTCAGCCATTTGAGATGCAATAAATCTTTCCCAAATTAGTTTATACAATTTGTATTGGTCTGATGTAAGATCGCCTTTAATGCTGTCGGGAGTTAAATCTATCATTGTTGGTCTGATAGCTTCGTGTCCGTCCTGAGCGTTGCTTCTCGACTTAAAATCACGAGGTTTCGGAGGAAGATATTTCTGACCCCACTCGTTTTCAATATATTTTTTAGCGTCTGCCTTAGCTTCATCGGATATACGCAGAGAGTCGGTTCTCATATACGTTATAAGACCCGTAGCTCCTATATTCGATACCGAAACACCTTCGTAAAGCTCCTGTGCGACCTTCATCGTTCTTTTTGACTGAAAACCGAGTTTTCGTGATGCGTCTTGCTGGAGTGTAGATGTAATAAATGGCGGTGCCGGCTGTTTTTTGCGTGTGCCGTGCTTTACTGCCGAAACAGTAAAATCAACGTCCTTTAAATCCTCAAGAATTTTGTTTGCTTCATCGGCATTTGTGATTTGTACTTTTTCGCCGTCATGAGAGTGAAGAAGTGCCGAAAATACTTTTCGGCTTCCTTTTGGAATAAATTTTCCGTCTATTGTCCAATACTCTTCGGGCTTGAATTTTCGTATCTCTTCTTCCCTGTCCACAACTATTTTTAAAGCCACAGACTGCACTCTGCCCGCCGACAGTCCTCTTCTTATCTTCTGCGATATGAACGGACTGAGTTTATATCCAACAAGTCTGTCAAGAACTCTTCTTGCCTGCTGTGCGTTTACCAAATCTATATCTATCGAACGAGGATTTGCCATTCCATTTGCAACACCCGTTTTAGTTATCTCGTGAAATTCGATTCTGTTTTTGCTGTTGAGAGGCAATCCTAAAATATAAGCAAGATGCCACGATATAGCTTCTCCTTCACGGTCGGGGTCGGTTGCAAGATATACATTGTCACACTTTTCAACTGCTGCTTTTAGCTCCTCAACAAGTGCAGCCTTATCCTTCATTATCTCATATTTTGGCTCAAAATCCTTTTTAACATCTACACCGAGCCTTTTTACGGGCAAATCTCTTACATGACCTTTAGATGCGAGAACCTCGTATCCGCTTCCCAAATATTTTTTTATCGTATGTGCCTTGGAAGGCGACTCAACTATTACTAAATCGGACATTAACAATATACCTCCGCTTTTTGGTTTTTTATAATTTTTCCGGAATATCCACCTTTAATTGATAAGACCTTCCGTCAATAACTTCAATAATATCGTTTATTTCAAGTTCGGTAAGAGCTGAATGAACTCTCGCTGTCGAAAGTCCGGTGTTTTCCACAATACAGTCAACTTGAAAATCTTTTTCTTTTATCGCTTTAATTACAGATATTGCGTCATCTGACAGATTTTCTACCACATCTCCGCCAATAACAGATTTTTCGGGTTGGAATTCGCTTTCAATATCCGTATTTTCCATATCAGATGTGCTTTTCAACACTAACAGATACTCGTCTACAACTTTTTCGATGTTTATATATTTTTTCGCCAGACTAAGCCACTCGACTTTTTCACGGTCGGTCATGGCAAAATGAACTTTCTCCAAAATCTCCATCGGAATTTGAGAGAGAATATCAACTTTGTAAAAAATCGGAAATTCCATTTTTACTTTATTTATAATCATATCCATTTGTTCATCGCTGTACCCGATATTTTTTTCGGAATCGTCCGAAATTTCGGAATTTTCGGCAACGGGTTCTTCAGGAAGTTGCGATTTTTCCAAAGTTATATTAAAATAATCAGGATACTCTTTTTTTATATCAGACATATTGTTGATGGGAATTGCTCCGTCCTCTATCAGATTTCTTGTACCGATAGACGTACCCCTGTAAGCAAGCGGAGCATAAACAAACACATCTCGCCCCTGCTCCAAAGCACAGTTGACAGTTATATTTGTTCCGCTTTTCTCGCCGGCTTCAACAACAATTACTCCGCTGGAAATACCGCTTATTATACGATTTCTCATAGGAAAAGTATATTTTGTGGGCTTAAAATCGGGCGGATACTCGCTTATTACAGCTCCGTTTTGAGCAATAGCCTTGCGGGTAGATTCAAAATCACTCAAATATCCGCACTCATGACCGCAGCCAAGTACACAGACTGTCTTTCCTTTTCCGTGCAAAGCACCAACGTGCGACTGTGCGTCTATTCCCTTCGCTCCTCCGCTGACTGTACAAACATTACTTTGTGCGAAAGCGTATCCGATATTGAACGACGCTTTTTTGCCCAAAACAGTCGCCGAGCGTGTGCCTATTACAGCTATGCTCAAATATTCGGAAATAACACCCAAATCACCTTTGACGAACAACACCGCAGGCGGAGCCGATATGTGGCGAAGCATATCGGGATATATTTCATCACCGTATGAAACTATATCTATTCCCAAATTTTTACATTTTTTTATCAGATTTTTGGCATCATCCAAAGACGTATTTTTTAATTTCGGAATATCCGATTTTCTGAAACAGCCGAGTCTTATTTTATCATCAATAGATGCAGTATAAAAATCTTCGGCAAATGTATAATTCGGTAATATGGAATCGATTTTTACAGACCCATATCCTATAACCTGCTGTATCCACAGCCAATAAGCTGTTTGATCGTTCATCATGTCACCCCCGCATCATTTCCCAAATAAGAACTGCCCCTGCTGCGGCAGCGTTGAGCGACTCCGCACGCCCTTTCATGCGGATAGTTATTTTTCGCTTGCATACCGAAATAGTTTTTTCGCTTAAACCGTTGCCCTCGTTGCCGATAAGCATTACACCGCCGTCAAATTTTATATCGGTGATACTTTCGGCATCAACAGAAGGAACAGACGCAAAAGTTTCGACACCGCTTTCAGATAACTTCGATATATAGCTTGTAAAATCTTCGATAATCATTATAGGCAGACGAAAGACCGCCCCCATACTGCCTCTTACAACTTTTGGAGAATATGCGTCACAGCAGTCACCGGACATGATTATGCCTTCTATTCCCAACGCTTCGGCAGTTCGGAGTATAGTTCCCACGTTTGAGGGGTCTTGCACACACTCAAGAGCAAGATAATTCCCCCTTTTATTTATTCTATACGGAAATTTCGGTTTGTCAAGCATATTATATACACAAAAAAAGCCCTGTGGCGATTTTGTATCACTTATTTTTGAAAAAACATCAGCCGAAATTTCGTACAGAGATTTCGATTTCTCGGCTATTCTTTTAAAATCTTCGGGATATTTTGTTTTGGCATTATCGGTAAAAATAAACATTTCGGGCGAGAATCCCGACAGAACACCGTCTGCACAAACTCTGACTCCCTCCGCCGTAAAACGTGCCTCGCTTTTTCGATATGACGAATTTTTAACGAGCTTTGCTGTATATTTTATAATATCATTGTCTTTGCTTGTAATTTTTTTGATATTCAATCCGAGATTTCCACCTCACTCACATCAAGACTGATTTTATTATCACCTAATGTACAAAAATTTTCAAAAGCGTATGTTCCATCTGACTTTTTAAGCACATCTACCGAAACACCGCCGAGAACATTTGATATATCATTCAGATATTTACCGCTTTTTACGGTAACAATATCGTTTTTTTCATCTTTATATTTAATAATGAACACCCATGTGACCTCTTCGAAATCACGATTGCCGTACTTTATTTTTTTGATTTGCTTTTCGCACGAAACAACTTCTCCGGAATATTTAACGGCATTTTTGAGCAAATTCTCATTATTTTTTAAAAAATCGGCTTTTTTCTTTTTATCTATAATCGAAAAAACAATCGCCGAAACTGTAAAAAATAAGACTGCTATTAAAGACATAATCATATTTTCTTTTACATCTCTGCCCGAAGAAACAAACGGCAGTAAAGATGCAAGCAATCCCATAAATCCTGCAAAAATCCCCATATAAGCCACTGCCGTAAGAACTCTTAAAATCGGAGCATACTCAGGCAGTTCAGGTTCGGCACTTATGAGGAGCGAATTATCGTTATTCATTTTTACAAAACACCATATTTGAAAACAGCACCTAAGGAACAAATGCCTCAGGTGCTGTGTGAAATTACTGAAGAGCCTTGTTAGCTTTTTCTACAAGCATTGTGAAACTCTTGGGATCTGCAATAGCGATCTCCGAAAGCATTTTACGGTTGAGCGTAATACCTGCTTTTTTGAGTCCGTTCATAAAAGTTGAATAATTTGTACCATTGAGTTTGCAAGCGGCATTAATACGGGAAATCCAAAGACGTCTGAAATATCTTTTTTTCTGTTTACGTCCAATATAAGCATAGTTGCCCGATTTATTTACAGCCTGCTTTGCCATTTTAAAGTGCTTGCTTTTTGCACCCCAATAACCTTTAGCAAGTTTTAAAACCTTTTTTCTTCTCTTGCGAGTCATCATCGCACCTTTTACTCGTGCCATTTAAATTACCTCCATACACTTTATTACATAAAAAACAGGTTGATTATTTGTAAGGAATAAGTCTTTTTACTTGAGCAACATTTGTCTTATCGGCAACAGTTGTTTTTCTTAAACCTCTTTTACGCTTAGTGGTCTTTTTGTTAAGAATATGACTTTTGTTAGCGTGTGCACGAATAACTTTTCCGCTTTTAGACAATTTGAAACGCTTTTTTGCACCACTATGAGTCTTAATTTTAGGCATGATATTTTTCCTCCTTATGCTTTCTAATACTTTCTTACAAAATCCCATACTTTGCGAAATATCCGCACAAAGTAAGGAGCATCACTTTATCGGCTTGGGAGCCAGGAACATAAGCATACTTCTTCCTTCGAGTTTCGGCTGTTTTTCCACTATGGCAGTTTCATTACAAGCATCAGCAAATCTTTTCATTACCTCTGCTCCGACCTCAGGGTGACTAACCTCTCTGCCTCTGAAGCGAATAGACACTTTTACTTTATCGCCATTTTGAAGAAATCTAACGGCATGATTGAGTTTTGTATTAAAATCGTGAGTGTCGATATTAACCGAAAGTCTTACTTCTTTTATATCTACAACTTTTTGATTTTTACGTTTTTCTTTTTCTCGTCTTGCCTGTTCAAAGCGATACTTACCGTAATCCATTATTTTGCACACCGGCGGTTTCGCATTTGGCGAAATCATCACCAGATCAAGATTTTGCTCCTCTGCATGAGATAAAGCCTGCTGAGCAGACATAATTCCCAACTGTGAGCCGTCAGCATCTATAATTCTAAGCTCTTTTCCTCGAATTTCATCATTGATGTAAAGTTCCTTCTTGCTAATTGTTAAGCACCTCCATAACCGATTAAAAAAACGCAGGCGATAAACTTCGTCTGCGGTCAACACATCGAGAACCCCGCCGAAATCTATATATCATCTCGGCTTTCTCAATTAACGTATTGACCCGTGCAGACAATACCCCACAGGTGAGAGCGTTTACTGCTCTGCTTTATTGCACCTGAAATTATATCACACATTCAATTTAATGTCAACACTTTTTAAACAAAAAAGTGACTGCGAAAAAACAACAGTTCCAAGAAACCTCCAATTTGTTGCTTATTTTCTCTTCTTTTTTTGAAAAAAAAGAAGCAAAAAAACTTTTACTATATAAATTTTATGTGTTTCAATCAACATTCTATAATTAGCAAATAAATATTTTTACACAATTAAAAGTTTT
>CACXHC010000073.1 GCA_902767285.1 uncultured Ruminococcus sp. | reverse complement strand
TACTAAACTTACTCTACCATAAAAAGTTTTTTGGAAAGGGTTTGGGAAAACCTTTTTTTTTTTTTTTTTTTTCCCAAGAAAGCTAACTTGTGTAAGCTGTTATGCCCGAAGATGAAGTTTTACTGTCAACGGTCATTACATAATCGGCGGATATCGACGCAAGTTCGGGATTTTGAGTAAAGATAAGCAAAGATACTTTTTTGGATTTTCGGAATTTATTCAGCCATTTGAGAGCTTCTCGGCGGTCGGATTTGTCGAGATTTCCGAACGGCTCATCTATTACCATAAAATCATGAGAACACATATATGCAGCGAAAATCAAGGCTTTTTGAGCGTCCTCGGGCGGAAGTTTAGCAATAATGCTTTCAGATAAATCTTCAATTCCGAAATCCTTTATTTCTTTTTTTACAAGAACCTCGGTCATACTGCGTGAAAGCCCTCGTTTAACAATCGAAATTCCGGCGAAATCGGCAACGGTTTTTTTGGGCAGAGGAGAGTCGCTTCTTATAACACCAAAATTATTTTTTGTTGAAGTGATGTCATCACCCTTAAAAAAAATCTTGCCTTTTTTTGGGGGGACTTTTCCGCCTATAATATCGAGTAAAAGCGAGATGTTATCTTGATTTGAGTGAACAATGGCATAGCTGTCGCCGTCAGGCACCGAAATATTTAATCCCTCGATACACGCTTTTTTGCTTGAGCGGTAAATATCCGAAAGTTCTATTATTGGTTTTGCAATTTTTTTCAATTCAGATCACCTATTCAGTTACCAACTGTATAACGCTTCCTTTTTTAGGAATGTTGCTTATATTCAGTTTTTTGGGGATATGTTCATATAACTCGTCTATGTGAGAAATTATTCCGATAAGACGGTTGTTGTCGTTGGCGAGAGATTCCAGAACAGCGAGTATACTGCCAAGTGAATTTTCGTCAACCGTTCCGAAACCTTCGTCAATAAAAATCGTGTCAAAGCGGACATTTCCGGCTTGTTTTATTATCTCGTCCGAAAGACCGAGTGCGAGTGATAACGAAATTTTGAATTTTTCACCGCCCGAAGTAGAAGTCATATCTCTTGCACGGGTGTCGGGATTTCGGCTGTTGTGGTCGATGAGAACGAGGTCAAGTCCGGAACTTTTTCTCAAATTGTTTGAGGATGACATCCTTTCAAGCTCGTATTGACCGTTTGAAAGACGAGATAAACGGGCATTTGCATTTTGTATGACTTTGTCAAAATAATGAAGCTGTACATAAGTTTCGAGCGATAATTTGTCTTTTTTTGAAATTTTTCCCGAAACCGTTCTTGAAAGATGTTCAATACAATCGACTCTTTTTTGCAGTGCCTGAAATTTCTCTTTTTCGTCAAGAATTTTCTTTGGCAGAGTTTTGTTTATCTTTATTCGAGTGTTAATTTCGGTGATTTGTGTGTCGATGGTTTCTCTTTGAGATTTCAGAGTATCGAGTTTTTGTTTTTCGGCAGAAATATCGATATTTTCGGGAACATCTTTTTCCAGGTCGCCTTCCAGCTGAGTGATTTTTCCGTCAATTTTGGCAATATCGCTTACTATATTTCTGAATTTTTCCTCGGCGGATTTTATGTTTTGAGTCAAAATTTCGGCTTTTTGGCGGAGATCCAGTATGTGTGATTTTGCTTCGGATTCGCTGGGATAGGGGAGTTCGCCCTTCAGTTTTTCGATATATTTCGCTGTAGTTTCAATGCTTGTTTGTAGAGATGATGTTTCGGCAGTCAGGCGAGTTTCTATGCTTTGATAATCTTTTATTGAAATTTCGAGAGTTTCGATTTCGGCGGAGAGTTTTTCTTTTTCTTTTACACTCTTTTTTAAATCGTTTATGCGTTTTGAAAATTCGTTTTTATTGCTCTTATAGGCGGCAATTTCGTTTTCGATAATTTCTTTTATGCGGTCGTTTGACTGCTGAACAAGATTTTCGCTATATTTTCGAATTTGTTCGTTAAGGCGTTCTTGAGTTTGCATATAACGAGTTTTGAAATTCAATGCTTCATTGAAAGCCTTGGTTGCTTTCGTGTCGGCGATTTTAGATGATATTTCGTCTTTTTCAAAATCGGCAGGGATTTCCGAAACAGGCAAAGGCATATTTGTGTCGAAATCAAATTCCAAAGAAAGCTGACTGCATTTTGACGGCAGTTCATCTATAATATTTTGGAGCAATTGAGCCGTATTTTTGCAGTCGGATTCGCATAATGCAAGAGATAATGAGGCTTCGCTTTTCTTTTTGGATAATTCATCTTGTAAAATTTTCACCGATTCAAGTTTTTTTGACAATTCTTTTTTTCGCTTTGCTTTTTCTTCGGCAGATTGCAGAAATTTCAAAGCAAGTTCTTTTTCGGTGTCAAGTTCGGCGAGTCTTTTTTCTATAAGCGATTTGGCATTGTCAATCGAAAAATCATCGCCCAAAAGCTCTTTACCGTCTTTGAGAATTTGTTCTTTTTTCAGATTGCATTTGTTATTGGCGTCAATATAATTTTCACGAAATTTTTCGGTGTGTTTTTGAGCCTCTTGGCAATTCTGCATTGCGATATTAATATCATCTTCGGTGGGGAGATTCTGAGGTTTGTGAGCAATATTGGGGTGATGAGTCGAACCGCAAACGGGACAGGGGGTATTTTCGGTTAGATTTGATGCAATCGTCCAAACTGCACTTTGAAAATGCAGGCGACTATTTAATTTATTGTAAATTTCAACGAGATTTTTTTCTTTTTCAATAGCAGCAATATAATTTTTGTATTCCGTTGCATAAATTAAACAAAGCCGTTCATATTCCTGCATATCTATCGACCGCACGGATGATTCTTCCAGAGTGATTTTTTCCAATCGGCTTTTCGTTTCCGAAATTTCCGAATCCACATTTTCAAGAGTTTCGAGTTCTTGATTATATTGAGCTATATCTTGATTATTTTTTTCGATTTGCTGTTCGGTTGAATCAATCTGCGATTGATAATATGTTTTCAGCGTATAAAGTTGTGAAAGATACTCTTTTTTTACAGCAAGAGAATTTTTTTGAGCGGAAGAGAAATCGGAACATTTTTTTGTAAAATCGGATTCTGTACTGCAAAAATCGGAGAGAGTTTGCTGTATCTCAATTGCATCTTCTAATTTTTTTGAGATTTTTTCGAACTCGGTTTGAGCATCGTTTAGTTCGGACTGCACGGAAGAAAGTTCGGCAACACGTTTTTTGTGGCTGTCCTTTTTAGCTTCGCATTTTGATATTTCGGCTGTTGCGTTTTCGAGCTGATTTTGGGTATCGGTCAAAATTTGGGTGTCGCTTTCAAGTTTTGAAATATGCGATGTCAAATCTGCATATTTAGAGAGATTCTTTTCTTCAAAACTTGCACTGTGAGAAAGTTCATCAATTTCGGATTGATGAGAACGAGCCTCTGTTAAAATTGTGTCGGCAGATTCTTTGTCGGTTTCGAGCTTCGATTTTTGTTCCGAAAGATTTTTCAGACTTTTTCGTTGCTGAATAGCTTTTTCGGCTTTTGATATAAACTCGGATTGTTCCGAAATATCTTTATCAATTGATTTTCGTTGATTTGATAAATCTGAATCGGCTTGCCTGTCGGTTTCGATAGCTTGCTGAGTAAGAGCAACAACGGAATCAATATCGCTGAGAGATATATTTTGGGCTTGTTGAAAAGCAACTATATCTTCCTGCGAAGATTGGATAGACGAAATATAATTCTTTATTGTTATGAAAGATGTGTCGGCACGTTTGGACTCTGCTTTTAAATCTTCGGAAATTCTTTCTTGAATTTGGCTGTATATTTGAGTATTAAAAATTTTAGAGAAAATTTTCTGACGTTCTGCTGATGATGCTTCAACTAATCTATAAAAATCGCCTTGAGCAAGCATAGCAACCTGTTTGAATTGGGTATAATCCAAACCGAGGAGATCTTCTATACTTTTTGGAGAATCACCAACGGTGTTGTCAGCGATAATTTCTCTTTCGATACCGTTTTCGATGCGGTAAAGATTTACGTTTTTTGCACTGGCACTTAATTTGTCTGTCGATTTGTTTTTCTTAACAGTAAGTGTTCTGTGAATTCTGTAAGTAATGCCGTTATGCTCGAAAATCAAATCAACAAAAGTAGGGCTGTTGTCGGAGGCATCTTGGTTGCGGATATGGAGCAGAGAGCGGTTGTTGCTCGCTTGACCGTACAGGGCGAAGGTGATAGCATCGAAAATACTGCTTTTACCGCTTCCTGTTGCACCCGAAATAAGAAAAACGCCGTTTTTTCCGAATTTTGAAAAATCTATTTCTGTTTTATCACCGCTGTATGAAATAAACTCAGCTATTTTTAATTTTATAGGAACCATGGTTAAAAATCTCCTTTTAATTTTGGGCGTTTTGGGAAATAATATCTTCGATAAGACTGCTCATATACTGAAATTCCTCATCGTTCATGGGACGTTCGTTCATTATCTCAAAAAATCCCGAAAAAATATCAAGTTCGCTTTGATTTTCCTCAATGTCCGTACCTATTTTATTATCAACAGGTTTATACGAATTGCGGGTATCATAATTAACGATTCTTGAAAATTTACTGCAAAGTTCGTCATAGTAGTAAGATGATACAGAATCATCGGAAAGAATTATGCTAACGTAATCATCGGATTTCGGCTCATCAGTCATTATCTCGTCAAAAGATTTCGAAATTGTTCGCAAATCGTGCAGAGGATTGAGCGGAATTTTTTTTACTGAAACATTTCCCGAACAGTCAATATCAACAACGGCAACACTTTTGTTTACATGCTCCTCGGAGAACGAGTATTTAAGGGGCGTTCCCGAATAGTAAAGAACATTTTGAGGATTATTATTACTATCAACATACTGTGGTGTGTGAATATGACCGAGAGCAACATAATTGAAATCTTTATATGCTTCGGGATCGACGGAGGGAGAGCCGCCTATATTTACTGTTTCGGAGTCGCAAAATATCGGGGTACCGACACTTTGATGACTTAACAAAACATTTCGTTTAGATGTATCAATTCTCATTAATTCGATGGCTTTTTGAACTGCATCGGTGTAAGAAGAAATTTTGTTTATGCAGTCTGAATCAATTTCCAAATTATTTTTTAAATAATAATCTTTGAGGGATTCACGAACATTCATAGGTTTTATATAGGGCAACATATACACAAAAACTTCGCCGTATTCGTCATTAAGCATAAATGGCTTTATATTGCCGTTGTATACAGGGGAGAAGTGTATACCCTGCTGAGAAATCAGCGATCTGCAAAAGGCGAGTCGTTCTGAGGAGTCATGATTTCCGCTGATAATGAATGTCTGCATATTTTGATTATCGGCAGATTTTATCTGTGAAAGATTTTCGATAAATTTATTGAGCAGTTCCACCGCTTCAATCGGAGGAACACCACGGTCATATATATCGCCTGAGATAAGCACGGCGTGGGGGCGTTCGGATTTGATAATATCGGTTATTTGGTCGAGAATGAATTTTTGATCTTCCAAAAGCCGAAACGGGCCGAGAGATTTTCCGATATGAAGATCAGATAAATGTATAAATTTCAAGTTTACAACCTCCTAAATAAGCACTGTAAATAATTATACACCACTATATATTAATTTTCAACATTTAGCTTGTATAATTTGTAAAGAAATCCAATTTTGATAATGAAAACGAACATAAATGTTTGCGAAAAAATAAAATAAATTTTTTTTGAAAAAAGTATTGACAAATCTAAAAAAACAGTGTATCATATATGAGTCGCCTGAGATGAGAGCGACACGGCAAAAAGATGGGAGCTTAGCTCAGCTGGGAGAGCATCTGCCTTACAAGCAGAGGGTCACAGGTTCGAGCCCTGTAGTTCCCACCATTATGGCCCGGTAGTTCAGTTGGTTAGAACGCTAGCCTGTCACGCTAGAGGTCGACGGTTCGAGCCCGTTCCGGG
>CACXHC010000072.1 GCA_902767285.1 uncultured Ruminococcus sp. | reverse complement strand
AAAAAGCCCTCGGTCATAGATTGCTAATTTCGAGCATTAAAGCGTCAACGAGTTCAGACTCGGGGACTTTGCGGACGATTTCGCCTTTTTTGAAAACAAGTCCAACGCCGTCACCGCCGGCGATTCCGATGTCAGCTTCTTTAGCCTCGCCGGGGCCGTTCACGATACAGCCCATTACTGCGACTGTTATATTTTTATTGCAGTTTCGGAGTCTGTTTTGAACTTCGTTGGCTATGCCGATAAGGTCAATTCTTGTACGTCCGCAAGTTGGGCATGATATGAACTTTACTCCGCTTTTGTCGATGTCGATTGCCTTCAGGATATCTTTTGCGGCATAAACTTCCTTAACGGGGTCATCGGTGAGAGATACTCTAACGGTGTCGCCGATTCCTTTCAGAAGAAGTGAGCCTAATCCTGCCGCCGATTTTATGATCCCCATACGCTCGGTTCCTGCTTCGGTAACTCCAAGATGCAACGGATAATCGCATTTCTGACTCGCTAACTCGTAGGCTTTTACCATTGTCGATACTGTTGAGGATTTCATGGAAAGTACAATATCGTAAAAATCAAATTTTTCAAGCAAAGATGCGTGATATAATGCACTTTCGCACAGTGCCTCAGCTGTGGGCGAGCCGTATTTTGCAAGAATGTTCTTCTCAAGCGAACCCGAGTTCACGCCGATTCGTATCGGGATATTTTTTGCTCGACACGCTTTCACAACTTCGTGAACTCTGCCGTCATCTCCGATATTGCCCGGATTTATGCGTACTTTGTCTATTCCTGCATCAACTGCCGAAAGTGCCAGCTTGTAATCAAAGTGAATATCGGCTACCAAGGGAACATCAATAGCTTTTTTTATCGGTTCTATAAGAGATATTGCGTCCATATTAGGAATGGCTATTCGTATTATCTCGCACCCTGCGTCGGCAAGGGCGACGGCTTGTTTAACACTGCCTTCAATATCAGTCGAGGGAACGTTGAGCATAGACTGCACCGAAATCGGCGAGCCTCCGCCTATTTCAACGTTTCCGGCTTTTACTTTGATTTTACTGCCCATAAAAATCTATCCTCCAAGACCGCTGCCGGTCACCAATCTTACAATGTCGTTGAGCGTGATTACCGCAATAAATCCCAGCAAAACAACAAATCCTGCCGCATGAACCCAGCCCTCGTACTTTTGCGGAATGGGTTTTCTTATTATACATTCAACAAGCATGAAAAAGAACCTTCCGCCATCGAGTGCCGGCAAAGGAAGAAGATTTACTATTCCGAGATTCACCGTTATTATCATGAGCATATAAACAATATTATTTACTGCTTCGGCAAATCCGCCCGACTCAAGCCCCGCTTGTGCCGCCTGAGTTACAACAGATGCCGCTCCAACAGGCCCTGCCATGTCGTTCATTCCATATGTGCCGGTTAGAAGTCCAAACAGGCTCTTCCAAATCATTCTTACAACCGATACCGTGCCTTTAAACGATTCCGATATTGTAGATAAGAATGTTTTTTCCATAGGCTCTACCGAAAAATCAATCGCAATTGCCGGGTTGCCGTCATCTCCGAGATATGTGTAAAAATCAACGTTGCTTAATTCGGTGAGAACTCCGTTTCGCATAACTTCAACATTTGTGCGAAAACGTCTGCGTTCAGGCATATACTCTTGTTCGGGAGCTTCGTAATCTGTTTTTAGACGTTCTTTTATCTCATAGAATGCACTGTTAGCCACCGAATCCGCTTCTTCTTGAGTTGCTGCGGTATTCAGTTTCTCAATTCCATCATTAAAAATTTTGGAAATCTCTTTTAACTCGTCCTCGGTGTAGTCCTTAGCCTGAATAGACGTGTACTCACGAACCAGCTTGAATCCCAAATCCTCTTTGTATATATAAAAATCTTTGCCGTCAACAGTCTGAATATCAAGCATTGCTATTGCGAACGAAATATCTTTTGAACTGAGGATTTTATATCCGCCTATGCTTACAAGCTCATCGCCGACCTCAAGCCCCGATTTTGACGTGAATGCCGATTGTGCGAATCCCGAAATTGTCGTTGATGAGAACATCGGCTCTTGTACAAGCAGAATCGCCATCATAAGCAATCCGAGAACGATATTGTTGAAAGCTCCTGCGATAACTATAATCATTCTTTGCCAAACAGGTTTATTAATGAACGCTCTTTCGTTGTCGCTTTCTTCGTTTTCGCCCTCCATTGCACAGTAACCGCCGATTGGCAAAAGTCGCAGAGAATACAACGTTTCGCCCTTTGTGAACGAAAACAGCTTCGGCCCCATGCCTAAGGCGAACTCGTTCACCTGAACTCCGCATTTTTTCGCTGTTATAAAATGTCCGAACTCATGAAAAAATATTATAAATTCAAAAATCAGTACACCTATTATTATCAATGCCGCTGACATCAAAATATTCGTTCAAATCAAATCCTTTCAATTACATATTGTCTTGCGTTTTTGTCTGCGGATAAAATATCGTCAAGTGATGATATTTCTGTAATTTTTATATTGTCGAGTGCATCGGAAACGATCTCGCCAATATCAAGAAATCCTATTTTTTTGTTAAGAAAATATTTAACGGCTTCTTCATTAGCTCCATTCGCAACGGCTGTTGCCGTACCGCCAATAGCGATTGCCCTTTTGCAGGCTTTCAGGCATTTGAATGTTTCGTAATCGGGTTTATAAAATGTCAATTTGCCTACTTGAGTCAAATCGAGAACACCCACATCGCATGGATACCTTTCGGGATACGTCAAAGCATACTGTATCGGAATTTTCATATCCGGAACGCCCATTTGAGCTATAACAGAATTATCCGTATATTCTATCATGGAATGAATTATGCTTTCACGATGAACAACAGCTTCAATATTTTCAACATCGACATCAAAGAGCCATTTAGCTTCGATTATTTCGAGTCCTTTGTTCATCATGGTAGCCGAATCAATGGTGATTTTCGCTCCCATACTCCAGTTGGGGTGCTTGAGAGCCTGCTCGACGGTGACATCTTTCAGACTGTCGTAACTTCTGCCGAAGAAAGGCCCACCCGATGCCGTAAGAATCAATTTCTTGAGGGATTTTTTATCATGGCACCCCTGTAAGCACTGAAAAATCGCCGAGTGTTCGCTGTCAACGGGATAAATTTTCACACCGTTTTCCTTTGCGGACTGCATGACAAGACTTCCGCCCGCAACGAGAGTTTCTTTATTTGCAAGAGCTATATTTTTTTTTGCCGATATTGCCGTTAAAGTCGGCTTTAGTCCGACCATGCCAACAACTGCCGTTAGAACGGTATCCGCCGATTTTATAGACGCCGCCTCGCACAAACCCGACATTCCGTAAGATACTCGTGTATCTGTATCAGCGATACGGATTTTAAGCTCTTTGGCGGAATTTTCATCAGCCATAACAGCGAGTTCGGGTTTAAATTTTCGGATTTGTGTTTCTATTGTATCAACGTTTCTGTTTGCAGTGAGTGCAGATATTCTTATGCCGAGTTTTTCGCAAACATCAAGAGTTTGAGTTCCGATAGAACCCGTTGAACCGAGAACAGATAAATTTTTAGTCATAACAAATCACCATATTAATAAGTTGCGATCGGTAAAATCATATCGAGAATCATAATAAGCGGAGCAGCAAAAATAACGCTGTCGAATCTGTCGAGCATACCGCCGTGTCCGGGAATGAGCGAACCATAATCTTTTATATTACAGCTTCGTTTTATAAGCGAGAAACTGAGGTCGCCCAAAATTGAAATAGCGGCTCCGGCAAATCCGATTATAAGAAAATTGATATAGTTGACAATCACACCGCTTTCAAAAAAGAAATTTGTAAATATTACACCTGCGATAAGAGGGCAAATCATGCCGGCGATAACTCCGGAAATCGCACCTTCGACTGTCTTTTTAGGACTGATTTTTGGACAAAGTTTATGCTTACCCAAAAAACTTCCGCCGAAATACGCACCGCCATCGGCGAACCACGGTATAGCAAGCGAAATTATAATATAAAAAATCCCGACATTATTCTGACGAATACCGAACATATATAAAACCGTCCATATACCGAGAGAACACATCGTTGTTATAGTCATAGCAAATGACAAATCATGAAAAACGAGATTTTCGTGATTGAACACCATAGCCAAATACAAAGCCACCACATAGGCGAACACTATTATCATACATATCAGTTTGTATTTATAAAGAAGAAAAAAAGCCACACAAAATATAGTGCAAGGCAGAATCATAGTGAGCTTTTTATCGAGCTTTTTTGCCGAAAGTCCTTCTACTATGCACATTACGGCAATAGTCCCCAAAGCTACGTTTATAACAGTCGGAAAATACGCCCCCAATATTACAATACCTATTGCAAACACTATTCCGACAAAAGCAGATAACAATCTTGTTTTCAATGCAATTACCTCCCAACTGAATCACACACCGCCGAATCTTCTGTTGCGTTTAGAATACTCAAGCAAAGCCTTATTCAAATGTTCGCTTGTATAGTCGGGCCACAGAACATCGTCAATATAGTATTCGGTATATGCAGACTGCCAGAGCAAGAAATTCGATGTACGATACTCTCCGCTCGGTCTGATAATCAAATCGGGGTCGGGCTGACCTTTTGTATAAAGGTAATCTGAGATAAGTCTTTCGTCTATATCATCGGCTGAAAGTTCACCTGCGGATATTTTTTTTGAAATTTCTTTAAAAGCATGAACAAGCTCAGCTCTTCCGCCGTAGTTCATTGCCATATTGAGAACCATGCCTTCATGAGAGGCGGACATAGCTTCATTTTTTCTCATAAGTTCCTGAAGTTCGGGCGAAAAACGGCTCATATCTCCCAAAAATCTTATAGATATGGTATCATCGGCGAAATCTCGCAAAGCCTCCTCAAGATAACTTTTAAAATATTTCATAAGAGCAGCGACTTCATCTTCGGGGCGTGACCAATTCTCAGTAGAGAAGGCATACACCGTAAGATATTTTATACCTATATCACTGCAATATCTTGAAATTCTACGGAAGGTTTCGACACCCGCCTTATGACCCGCCGTACGGGGCAGACCTCTTTTTTTTGCCCATCGACCGTTGCCGTCCATAATAATTCCCAAATGCTGAGGAAGATTATCAATAATCGGCTCGGAACTTTTTTTACTTGAAAATATTCCCATTATATTACATTCCCAAAAATTTATTAATCTCCCCTTTTTGCCGAATCAGATATTCCCACAGCAAAAAGGGGATCTCCTTACATTAATAAAAGTTTTTTTTGCTTCTTTTTTTTCGAAAAAAAGAAGAAGAAAAGAAAATCAAACAGACATAATTTCCTTTTGTTTATCGGCGGTCATTTTGTCTATAATTTTGATATACTTATCGGTAAGCTCCTGAACTTTCTTCTCGCCTTTTTTCTGTTCGTCCTCGGTGATTTGGCTGCTCTTTTTAAGTTTCTTGAGGTCATCGATAGTATCACGGCGGATATTACGCACATGAACTTTTTTAGCCTCAGCGATTTTAGCGAGGTCTTTACTAATTTCCTTACGTCTTTCTTCTGTGAGGGGCGGGAAAATGAGTCTGATAATTTTTCCATCATTTTGGGGATTGATACCAATATCGGACATCTGAATAGCTTTTTCGATACTTCTGAGGATAGAGGCATCGTAGGGCTGAATAGTGAGTGTACGAGCTTCTGTTACGGATATAGACGCAAGCTCTTTTATACGGGTTTCAGTTCCATAGTAATCGATTTTTACTTTATCGAGGACACCGGGATTAGCTCTGCCGGCTCTGATTTCTTTAAATTCGATTTCGAGATGATCGACTCTTTTGGTCATACGCTCTTCGCATTTTTTCAAAGTTTCTTTCATGATAATAAACCTCCATTTACATTAATTCGATACTACCGTACCGAAATTATTTCCTTCAACAGCCTTAATAATATTATTTGGATCTTCGAGGCTGAACACGAGAATATCCAAATTATTATCCATACAGAGAGAAGCGGCCGTGCTGTCCATAACTTTCAGACCTTTGGCAAGCACCTCTTGAAAAGTAATTTTATCATATTTAACGGCATTGAGATTTTGGTGAGGGTCGCTGTCGTAAACGCCATCGACCATAGTAGCCTTTAACATAATATCGGCACCGATTTCGATTGCACGAAGTGCGGCACCGGTATCGGTTGAGAAGAAGGGATTTCCCGTACCGCAACCAAAAACGACTACTCGACCTTTTTCGAGATGGCGAACGGCTTTGTCTTTAACATAAAGCTCGGCAACTTGAGGCATAGCCAAAGCGGTTTGAACACGGGCATCAACGCCCATACTTTGGAGCGTATCGGCGACACCGATAGCATTCATAACGGTAGCGAGCATACCCATATGGTCGGCACTTGTTTTGTCCATAGAACCGCTGGTTCTGCCACGCCAGAAATTACCTCCGCCGACAACAACAGCAACCTGAACTCCATTTTGCACAAGTTCTTTTATAGGGCGGCAGACGGACTCGACAATATCAAAATCGATACCCATTTTTTTATTGCCGGCTAAAGCCTCTCCGCTTATTTTGAGCAAAATTCTTTTATATTTCATTCTTGTATGTATCATAAAAAATCGACCTCCGCAAATCTAAAATATCTAAAATATATTTTACAATAATCTTTTGGATATGTAAAGGCAAATTAACAAATATTTACCATTACTTCATTATTTTATAATTTTTGTAAAAACTCATCTTCCAATACTAAAAATCTATATTATGCAAAAACTATTTTTGAAAGGAGAATTTAAAATTGAAAAAAAAGATTAAATACGCAGTTGTGATAATTTCGATATGCACCGTTATTTTCGGATTGGGAAACATCACTCACACAAGTAATTTTACCACAAAACCGCCGAATAATCAATGCAAAAATTTATCTCAGACGTTCGGGAATGTAACTCCGCACGAGGTTATCCCGTGCGGTGAGCTTTTTGGAATAAAATTCTACACCAAAGGAACAACGGTTATTAAGTGCTGTGACATAGGGGGAGAAAATCCCGGCAAAGAGAGCGGACTTATGTCGGGCGACACAATTTTATATATAGATGACTGCGAAATAAAGACTTGCTCAGATGTAGAGCAAATCACGCAAAGCGGAGGAGGAAAACCGCTGAAAATGTCGTGTTTGCGAAACGGAAGCGAATTTGATACGGAGATAACGCCAATCCCCACAGATGACGGATTCCGTCTGGGACTTTGGATAAAGGACAGTGCGGCAGGACTTGGAACGATGACATTTTACGACCCTGAAAATATGCGGTTTGCGTCACTGGGGCATGCGATATGCGATGACGAAAGCGGAAAAATTCTGAATATTGACGAAGCGGAGATAACAAAAATCGAAGTATCGGGAATAACGAAGGGGAAAGACGGTGTTCCGGGCATAATCAACGGATATTTCGACAATTCGAAAACTCTCGGCACAGCCACAATAAATAATGAATACGGCTTATACGGATATTTAACCGAACCAAAAAACAATGCAACGCCCATAGAAATCGCCAATATTTACGAGATTCACAAAGGCGAGGCACAAATTTTGTGTTCGCTGAAAGACAATCAACCAAAACTTTACAATATTGAAATCACAAAGATAAATTATGATGACAGAAATAAAACAAAAAATCTTCAAATTACAATTACGGACTCCCTTCTGACAGAGCAAACAGGCGGAATAGTTCAGGGAATGAGCGGTTGTCCGATAATTCAGGACGGAAAACTCGCCGGAGCGGTAACACACGTTTTGTTGACAAATTCCGCCAAGGGCTACGGCATATTTGCTCAAAATATGTATGAAGAAATGGAAAAAGCTCAATTATAGCATATTAAAAATTACGAAACTGTAATTATATAACTATTGCCATTTTTGGTAATTTATGGTAATATATGTACAGCAAACCAATTATTACCAATTTTGGAGGAATGAAACATGGAAAACAAAATCAACTTGCTAATTACAGAAGAAAAGTCAACTTTCAGTTCAGAAGAACTCATGTGTTTTAAGTCGCAAGGAATATCGGTCAACTTTTGCGTAAAAAACGGCGGAGTTCTCATTGACAAAATAGCCGAAATTCAACCCGACATTGTTGTTATGGATATGTTCATGTCAGAAACGGACGCAATCGGAGTTCTCAAAAATTTTTCCAACAGTCCCACAAAACCTCTTTTTATAGTTGCATCTTTATTTGACAACGAAATGTTCCAAAAGGAAGTCATGTCTGCGGGAAGTTCCTATTTTGTGATAAAGCCTTACAGCGTGTCGAGTCTGACTCTCAGCATAACCCAGCTCTACAAAAGCAAAAAAGGCTCTCCCAAGCCCATGATTATCCAACCTTTTGAAGATGACGAATCCTCAATGGAAATCAAAGTCACCGAAATTCTTCATCAAATTGGCGTTCCGGCTCACATTAAAGGATACCACTATCTCCGTGATTCAATTATTATGTGCGTAGAAATCCCCGATATAATCAACGCCGTAACAAAAAGACTTTATCCCGCAGTTGCAAAAGTCTACAACACAACCCCATCAAGAGTCGAACGAGCTATCCGCCACGCAATTGAAGTCGCATGGGACAGAGGCGATGTCGATATTCTCAACTCATACTTCGGCTACACCATAAACAACGGCAGAGGCAAACCCACTAACAGCGAGTTCATCGCCATGATCTCCGACAAACTCCGCCTTCACCTCAAAAACCGCCTCGCCGGTTAACCTCAGGGGCGGCAGCCCCTACCGCTCAGGGGGCTGCCGCCCCCGCCTTCTTGGGGGCTGCCGCCCCCAAACCCCTGCCTTCTTTTTTTTGAAAAAAAAAGAAGCAAAAAAAACTTTAATTTAATATTTTTTCGTAAAACCGTTTACCCACTAAATCATTTTTATCACCTAACAGAGAAACAAAAACGCCTGCGTACTTTTGCAGGCGTTTTTGTTTGCGATTATACTAAACCGACTGAAAATCAAATACCCACTTTCCATTTACAAAAAGTTTTTTT
>CACXHC010000071.1 GCA_902767285.1 uncultured Ruminococcus sp. | reverse complement strand
GTATTGAGAATATAAGCAGGGTTTTCGGTAAGGTTTACAAGAATGATCCGTTCTACATTACTCCTGTATATCAGAGATTGTGTGAAATACAAAAGGCTTTAGCAAAAACTGCTTCATGTAATAAGGGAGAGTATCGAGGGATTATTTTGAAAAAGGATGATAGTTCCGAAGGGGAGTATTATCATAATATCAGGGTATCTGCTTATTATGAGACAAGTAATCATGTCAGGAATTTTCATATATCTAAAAATATTCCAAAGATGGAGGAACAGTTTGATGACGGAAAATGTCGTTATTCCGTTCATCCGGATGGAACAAAGACATTGACAGAATGTTATAAAAAAAACATTCTCAAATATGAGGTGAAACCCGGAACGGTGGTGATAGAGAAAGGCGCGTTCGATGGTTGTGAACACCTTAGAGATGTACGTCTTAATGAAGAATTGCAAATTATAAATAGCGGCGCATTTAATAATACAAGTATTCGATCGATGATCATTCCCGAATCGATTCAGGATATGACGAATCTTCCGATGATACTGTGTGAAAGGAAATATGGATTTAGCCGTGATATAAAAGTAGATATTACTTTGAAGAATAATAAATACTATTTTTATGAAGAAGGGATTCTTTATCAAATACTGGATGGCGGATATCGATTGGTAAGCTGCAGGTCCGATGAAAAGGAAATTTGTATAAAACAGGGAACCAGGGAGATTGCGGATGACGCTTTTCGATTCTGTCGAAAATTGAGAACTGTTGTGGCCCCGGCTTCCGTTGAAAAAGTTTGTGCTTGTGCTTTTGCAGATTGTATTATGCTGGAAAAAATAAAATTCGAAGAAGGTTTGCGGGAGATTTCAGGTGATGCATTTGATGGATGCAGACATCTGAAGGAGATTTCCTTTCCTGCTTCTGTGAAGTTATTGCCTGTATTCTTTCGGCATATCATGGTTGAACGAAGGAGGCTTTATGCTTCATATTCAAATCTTGTGATACGGTTTGAACACGGACATCCTGATTATGTTTTGCAGGATGGCATTATATATGATTCCGAGATGAAGATAATATACTATGTTCCACCCCAATATGAGGCAGATGAATTTATAGTTCCTGAGGGGGTTGAGGATATAGGGAGATCCTTTGATTTTAATACGGGTATTATAAGAATTGTTCTGCCAAAATCGCTAAAAGTGCTTAGTTACAATGCATTTTATCATAGTTCGATTATTGAGATGATTCTTGGGGGCGAGAGATTTTTCCTGGATGATAAAGAATGGAACGGAATACAACTGCCGTTTGACTGATCGCGGGTCAAATAGGGGATGTGGGAATGAATGATAATATACGAATAAGTGAACTTGCACGACAGGTGCTGAATATGTCGCGCAATCAGCTTTTGGTGAATCTGCGATTTCTTGATGTGGCACTCAGCAGATTCGTCTTATTCGTGTGCGAAGAAATTCCCTTTGGAACGGATGGGAGGCTCCTTTTCTATTCGCCCAGACATATCCTGAAGTGTTATAAGAGTGAGCAGTCTGTTATGGTGAGAAACTATCTTCACCTGCTTTTACACGCGGTTTATCGCCATATGTTTGTTCATACCCTGATTGACCATACTATCTGGGACCTTGCCTGTGATATTGCTGTAGAATACACCATAAATAGTCTTGGAATAAAGGCTACTGAGGCAGAAAGGGAATATAAGCAAACGGCAGTTATTAATGAGTTGGAGGATAAGGTTGGACGGATTACAGCTGAAAGAGTATATCGGTATTACCTTGATAAAGGCCTATCAGCTGAAGCTTTGCATAAGCTGCGGGAAGTATTCTCAGCAGATGATCATCGGATCTGGTATATGACTGATGACGAGAAGATGCAGGCGGGCCTATCTCTGATGGGCAATCCTTCAGGTGAAACCAGGGAGCATAAAGAACCATCAAATGGGAATGAAGAACATCGGAATAATTCAATTAATGATTCGGGTGAGATATCTAATGATAATTCATTTTCACACTCTTTAGGGTCGGAAGAGGATTGGCGAGATATTTCAGAACGGATGCAGATGGAAATGGAATCATTCTCGAAAAACCAGG
>CACXHC010000070.1 GCA_902767285.1 uncultured Ruminococcus sp. | reverse complement strand
GAATCAGTGTCTGCGGTCGAATCAGTGTCTGCGATTGAATCGGTATCTACTGTTGAATCAGTGTCTACGGTTGAATCAGTGTCTACTGCTGAATCGGTGTCTACTGTTGAATCAGTGTCTACGGTTGAATCAGTGTCTACTGTCGAATCGGTATCTACGGTTGAATCGGTATCCTTACCAGAATCTGTATCGTTAACCGCTGTAAGAGATTCAAACACATATCTTTCGGAATTATTAGCAGCATACTCTTCTGCTGTTGAGCCATCATAGCCACGAAGAATTTTTTTAGAGGTTGTGTAAGAAGATACCGTTTTTGAAATTTCAGAGCGAGCCCTACCAACATATTGATCGTTTACATACGATTTCACTGCATCGGAAAGAGTTGTATTTTCGGAAACTTCATGTATATTATAATACTCATTTTTGTCATTTATAAAATCCATATTCTTGTTGAGTATCGTAATTGATTTTGTTAAGGAATAAAGAGAAGAAAGTCTTATTTTATCAACAGATTCGGGAATTATAACCGAATACCACAGATCTTTCATAGGCTGACTTGGTACCCATCTGGTATAATTTTCGTCGCCGTACTCAACTTTATTGTAAACTTCTCGTGAAAAAGTATCCGGCATGATGTATTTTATATTATTTGGAAGAGTGATTTCTGTATCCTCAAGGTTGCATCTCAAAAGAAGTCCGTTACCGATAATAATAAAATCATCAGTGCTGTTTTGTATCTCCGGAATGCCAATAAGTGCTTCTCCGCCTATATATGTAACGCTGTCAGGTATGGAAAGATTTGTTATGCCCTCACATCCATAGAATGCTTGTACTCCTATATATGCGAGCTTATCGGAAAAATTCGGGCTTTCAAGGACAAGACAGCCGTAAAAACCATAGTCGTTGATTCTTTCAAGCTGATCACTCCAAGTCACTTTTTTAAGTGATTTACATCTGTAAAATGCACTTCTCGGAACAACATGAATTTTTCCCAAATCTATTTTTTCGAGAGCGAAACAATCGTAAAAAGCCATTTCACCCATAAATTTGAGTGTAGAAGAAAAAGATACTTCCTTAAGATTTGAACAATTAGAGAAAACATCCTCGCCAAGGTATTCAAGTGAATCTCCCAAGATAACTTGTTCGAGTGAGTTACATCTACAAAAGGCGTTATTTCCCACATATTTGACTTTACTTGCAGTTACACTTATAAGTGACTCGCACCTGCTAAACGCATCTGAAGCGATAGTTTCAACAGAATCGGGAAGAGTAACGGTTTTGATATTATTTTTGTTGGCGAAAACAGAGTATCCGATAGTTTTAACTCCATCGGGAACAACAACGTTTTCGGCATCACCGTAATAAGCGATAAGTATACCGTTTCCGGCAATAACGAATCCGTTATT
Organism: uncultured Ruminococcus sp.; assembly: GCA_902767285.1. Taxonomy (GTDB): domain Bacteria; phylum Bacillota; class Clostridia; order Oscillospirales; family Acutalibacteraceae; genus RUG592. Next base: position 1,839 of record CACXHC010000070.1, on the reverse strand, counting down.
GTTCTCTGCTTCTTTTTTTCTCCAATTGTATGAAAGTGCGTCTACTCCAATGTATTCTACGGTGTTGGGAATATCAAAATTCGACGCATTTTCGTACTTGCTGAAAGCTCTATACTCAATTCTTTTAACCGATTTTGGAATTACTACATCTGTTACAAGAAGATTTGAGTCAAGGGCATTTATTGACTTTACTGTATCAGGAATTTTGGCTTGATAATGGTAATTTCCTTCATCATCGATCCAATCCGGTTCTTCTCGATATTCTGCGATGTAATTTGTCAATACTCCATCACCCATGATAACGAACTCGCCATCATGACTTTTAAGCCACGGAGTTTGTGCGAATGGGCTTGTACCTATTTTTTTTATGGTAGACGGAATTTTAACGTTTTCAAGCGATGTACAGTAACTGAAAGCTTCCGAACCGAGTTCCTCTACTGAATCCGGAATTACTACACTCGTAAGAGATGTACAACCCGAAAAAGCATTTTCTTGAATTTCTACAACATTCTTCGGAAATGATATATTTTCGAGTGAGGTACAACCTTTACAAATATTGTAATCTAAAGTCGTAACGCCATCAGGAAATTTAATGCTTTTCAAAGATGTACAATCTTCAAAGACATTATTTGAAATATTGATCACAGTCTCGGGAATAGATATACTTTCCAGAGATGTACATCCATGGAAAACATCAGAATAAATATTTTTTAAATTTTTATTGAGAGTAACCTTTTTGAGTGAAGTACAGCCATTAAAAACAGAATGTTGAATGGATTCTAAATTAGATTTGATGACTACACTCTCAAGTCCCGTACAGTTCAAGAAAGCACTGTATCCTATGTATTCTACATTTTCGGGAATGGCAACACTTTTTAACGAAGTACAGCCTGAAAAAGCATTCGACTCAATCGAAACTAACGTATCGGGCAAAGTTATGCTTGCTTTTCCGTCGGGACAACTAATCAGTGATTTTTTGGAATAATCATATAATGCACCGTCAAAAGAGGAATATCTTTTGCTTTTTTCATCTACATTTATTTGCGTCAACGAGATACAGCCTTCAAAAATACTCGATGTAATATTGTTAACTCCCTTAGGGATATTTACGCTCTTGAGATTATAGCATTCTTTAAAAGCATTGTTTTTTATAAATATTACCGTATCAGGAATTGTAATACTTGCTTTTGCACGGGGACATCTGTATAATTCGCTAAGTTTGCTATTGTAAAGCACGCCGTCTATTGTTTTGTAATTAATACTATTTTCGCTTGCATTCAAGCTTTCAAGAGCAACACACTCATCGAAAGCATCCTGATTTAAATTTCTAAGCGAATCGGGCAGAGTAATACTTTTAAGGGCAGTACAGCCTTCAAAGGCTGCTGCATCAATAGTTTCTACTGTGTTGGCAATAGTAAGTTTTTGTAAAGAAGTACAGTCAGCAAAGGCTTTATAGGAAATTGCGATAATTTTTAGTCCGTTGATTTCTTCCGGTATTACTAATTCGGAGGCGGTACCGTTGTATTTGGTAATTTTAGCGGAATCGCTGCCATATTTTGAGTATTCAAAATCTCCCGATGTTTCACCGCTTGTTTCGGTGGCAGTATACGCCGATGGTTCTGTTGGCTGTGCTGCACTCGCCACAATAACTGCGTTGCTTAAAAGCAGTGATGCAACGGTCAGGCAAGCCACCATTGAATGAAAATTCTTTTTCATGTAGCATAAACGCTCCTTTATTTTATTTGGGTAATGTATAAATATCATCTGTTTTATTATAATTCTAAATATATATTTGGTCAAGATATATTCATATTTTTTGCACAGCAACAGCATTTATTT
>CACXHC010000069.1 GCA_902767285.1 uncultured Ruminococcus sp. | reverse complement strand
AGTTGTTACAAAAAAGATATAATCTTTATCGTCAAATTGTAACAAAAATAAAAATTTGAAATATTTTTTTAAAATTAGCTTGTTACTTTTAACAATTAATGGTATAATGTAACGTGTAGGAATATACTTATCATGAATTTTACACCAAGAGGCTGTTAATAATATTGACGTGAGGTGTATAATTATGAAAAAAAACAACAAATCTGCAATCGAAAGCGATTCGGGGATAATTCCCGTTAACAGCAACGAAATAAGCTGTCTGACTATAATAGGCGAAATAGAAGGCCATGTTGAACTTCCACCCGAAAACAAATCCACAAAATACGAACACGTCATACCTCAATTGGTCAAAATTGAAGAGGACGATTCTATAAACGGACTTCTTGTTATATTGAACACGGTGGGCGGTGATATAGAAGCAGGTCTTGCCCTCGCCGAACTTATTGCCGGAATGAAAAAACCTGTTGTTTCGCTCGTTTTGGGAGGCGGTCACTCAATAGGAGTTCCGCTGGCGGTGGCTGCGAAATACTCGTTTATTGCTCCGAGTGCGTCTATGACTATCCATCCGGTACGCTCTACGGGAGTAACTTTGGGTGTTCGTCAGTCTTTCGAGTATTTCAGACGTATGCAAGACCGAATAAATAATTTTGTATCGGCAAATTCGAAAATCTCCGCAGACAAATACAACGAACTCGTAATGACTACGGGCGAACTCGTTATGGATGTCGGAACAGTGCTGGAAGGCTCGGAAGCCGTCAAAGCCGGTCTGATTGACGAAACAGGAACTCTTTGCGACGCTTTGAACAGATTGAAAAAAATGATTTCTTCCTATAAAAATTGACCTTGTTACCAACCGCAGATATAATTATATATATCTGCGGTAAAATAAAAAAAGGAGTACTTATTCATGAACATTTTAGAAGCCATAATACTCGGCGTTGTTCAGGGGCTTACCGAGTTTCTGCCTGTGAGCAGCAGCGGACACCTGACAATTTTTCAACACATAATGGGAATAGATATGGAGGGAAATTTGTTCTTCAATGTAATGCTGCATGTGGGAACGCTGGTTTCGGTGTGCGTTGTGTACCGCAAACTGATTTTCAGATTAATAAAATCCTTCTTTATAATGCTGAAGGACATTTTCACAGGTAATTTTCATTGGAGCAAAACAGACGGCGATACTAATTTTCTGTTAATGATTATAATTGGTCTTGTTCCGCTGTTTTTGTTATTTGCACCCATTCCCGGAACAAACGGACTCAGCCCGAAAGACCTTGCCGAAATCTGGCAGGGCAACACAGGATATTTTATAATAATCGGATTTTCGCTTCTTGCAACAAGCATTATGCTGTGGGTCGGCGTTAAAGCTATGGAAAACACAACAAAAAAATACTCGGCTCGCACAGGCAGCGAAACTCCCGGTCGTCGTCGTATGAAAATACTGGATGCCGTTTGTGTCGGCTTGGGGCAGGCGTTTGCGGCGATTTTTCCGGGACTCTCACGCTCCGGAACAACTCTTGCTATGGGCGAACTGAGAGGACTCAACAAACAAGTCGCTTTAGATTACGCTTTTGTTTTGGGTATTCCGTCTATTCTCGCCGCCGCTTTGCTTGAGGGAATAGATGCTTTCAAAGCTCAGGGAACGCAAGACACTCTCCAATTAAGTCCCGCAGCTATGATCGCCGGAATGATAACCGCCATGATTGTCGGATTTTTTGCAATAATGCTCTTCAAATGGATGCTCGCAAAAGACAGAACAAATATTTTTGCTGCTTATACAGCAGTTTTGGGTATAGCAATAATCATAATAAGCATAATCGAACTCAAATCAGGCAAGAACCTTTTCAGCGGTGAGCCTTTAACATATTTTACTGCAAATCCATAAATTCGATACCGTCATTTATGTGCGTGAGAAAGTAAAAACTAAAAACAAGGAAAGGAGAAAATAAGATTGGCAAGAAGAAAAAAAGTTCAGGAAGAAGAAAATCAACAAGAAGATTTTGAAAAAATTCCAAACGAACCAATTAAGCGTCCGTCAAAAAAGAATATCGATATCCCCGAACCGCCGCCGGAATCCGATAACGATGACCCTTTAGCGGTTAATCAAAGACGCTCGCTTATAATGTTCGTGGGAGCTGCTCTTCTCATCTCCATAATATTTATACCGGGCGAAATGGTATGGCTGTGGCTTCACAACGGCGTAAGAGGGTTGTGCAGTATGCTCGCTCTTTTTTGGCCCATTATGCTGATTTTTCTATCAGTCAGAACAATTCTCGGCAAAGAGTTATCCAATATAAAAATCAACGTTCCCTTTACCGCCGGATTTTGTGCCTCTCTAAATGCTTTTATATACATTTTTTCAAACACAGGCGAACTCAGCATAAAAAAAGCATTTTTGGAAGGAATAAATTATTCGGGCGGAGGTGTTTTGGGATTTCTGTTAGCAGCCCCGCTTATAAAACTGTGCGGAATAATCCCAGCCAAAATACTTATTTGCCTTGGAGTGATAACGCTTTCGATATTTGCATTCAAAATCCCCGTAAAACAAATTTATACTAATCTATTCCACAAAATGTGCGATAAATTCTCGGAGCTTGTTTCATTGATAAAACGAAAACTCAGCGAGCGTAAACCGAAAAAAATAACATCTGACGAGTATTTTGACGAAGAGGGATACGATTCATACGACATTGAAGAAACAAATTTCGATGAAGATGACGAAAATATCGAATACGAAGAAGAGATTCCCGTAAAAAAAGCCATTGCTTCTCCCGTTATGTCGGAGGAATTGTTTACAAACTCCAGCGAAATGTTTATTGAAGATGAAGAGGACGAACCCGAGAACGATGAGGACGAATCATCAGATCAAGACGATGACCCGTTTGTTATCGATATAGACATAAGCACCGAAGAAGATAATCAGGAAGAATCCGAAATTTTGGCAAATATTTTCGGTGATGGATTTGATGAAAACTCAAATTCAAAATCCGAAAATTCCGAAAATTCGGAAAATGCAAAAAAGAACAAACCCGAACTTATAATAACAAAAGCAGAACAGAAACCCCAAAAGAAAAAGAAAAAAAAATACATCTATCCCCCAACGAATCTTCTCACCGAAAATAAATCCGCAAAATTCAACTACGAACAAGAGTTAAACGAAAACGCAGCCAAGTTGATTTCAACTCTCAAAAGCTTTTCGGTAAATGCGTCTATTGTAGGAAGCTGTCGAGGCCCTTCGGTAACTCGATACGAAATCAAACCCGCTCCCGGTGTTAAAATATCAAAAATAACGGGTCTTTCAGATGATATTGCTCTGTGTCTTGCGGCAAAGGGCGGTGTGCGTATTGAAGCACCTATCCCCGGAAAATCTGCCATAGGTGTTGAAATACCGAACCAAACAGTAACTTCGGTTTCCATGCGTGAGTTATTCGAGTCGAACGAGTTCAACAAAAACAAAAAGACAAAAAAACTGGAGTGCGTTATTGGAAAAGACGTTGCCGGAAATATAATTACAATGGATCTTGCTGCTATGCCTCATTTGCTCATAGCCGGCACAACGGGTTCAGGTAAATCGGTATGTGTAAACTCAATACTTATGAGTATCCTGTTGAGAGCCACTCCCGATGAAGTAAAGTTAATTCTTGTTGACCCCAAACTTGTTGAGTTCTCAAAATACAAAGGTATCCCCCATTTGCTGATACCCGTTGTATCGGACGCAAAAAAAGCCGCAGGTGCTTTGGGGTGGGCTGTTTCGGAAATGGAAGATCGCTACAAAGAACTCTCGCTCTACGATGTTAAGGACATCGACAGCTACAACAAAATGGTTGAGAAAAATCTTGCTGAGATGACCCCCGAAGATATTGAAAATCAACAAGATGACGAAGGGAAAGTCATTAACGGCGTATTTGTTCCGCCTAAGGCAACAAAAAAGATGTCCAAAATAGTTATCGCAATAGACGAGCTTGCCGACCTTATGATGGTAGCTCCGGGCGAAGTAGAAGATTATATTTGCCGTCTTGCACAAAAAGCCCGTGCCGCAGGTATGCACCTTGTTATAGCAACGCAAAGACCGTCTGTAAACGTCATAACGGGTGTTATAAAGGCGAATATTCCGAGCAGAATTTCGCTGAAAGTTGCATCTTATGTCGATTCAAAAACGATTCTCGACCAAGGCGGAGGCGAAAAGCTCATAGGAAAAGGCGATATGCTGTATAATCCGATTGGCGTTTCAAAGCCGATTCGTGTTCAGGGTGGTTTTTCGTCTGATGATGATATAGATGCTATAACATCATTTATCAAAAATCACGCCGCCGCCGATTACGACAGCGACATATCCGACCAAATCGATAAGCTGAGCGAAAACGTGGGTGTTAAACTTTCGGCTAAAGATAAAGATAAGGATATTGACGGCGACGATTTTGCAGACTCCGATCCGCTGTTGGACGAAGCTATACGAGCTGTTGTGGAAGCGGGACAGGCATCTGCGTCAATGCTCCAACGCCGACTTCGTGTAGGATACTCCCGTGCAGGCAGACTAATCGATATAATGGAGGGCATGGGAATTGTCGGGCCTCATGAGGGCAGTAAATCCCGAAAAGTTCTTATTACTCAACAAGAATGGATAGAAAGGAAGATTTCGGGTGTCGCTGAAGCCTGACTCCAAAAAAATCTCAAAAGCCCTAAAAATTATCGCTGTTGCTCTGGCAACAGCGATTTTGGCTATATCAATACATTACTCCGAATTTTTTGATTGGGCAAAAACTTTTTTGAATCTTGATTCTATTTACGAAAAATCGAATAATTATCCGCTGGCGATATATTCGCAAAATATCGGAAACGGCGGTTGTTCTCTTATACACTGCGGTCAAACAAATATCCTCATAGACTGCGGACTCGAAAAATTTCAAGGCAACGTTTGCCAAACGCTCGATGCTCTCGCCATAGAAACAATTGACCTTGCTGTTCTTACTCACCCCGACTCTGACCATATAGGAAATTTCGGAGAAGTTGCCGAGAATTACTGCATATCAAAATTTGTCACTTGCGAATACAGCAAACAAGACTCATCTGTATTATACGAATCTCTCGTTAATGACCTCGAAAAAAACAATGTTTCGATAGAATATATTGGAAGCGGTGATTTTTTTGATTTTGGAGATATTTCGTTAAAAATACTATCGCCCGATAAAATTTACAAACAATCCAACGATAATTCGATAGTAATAAAATTTCAATATAACGATTTTTCGGCACTTTTTATGGGTGACGCTTCTCAGAAAGCCGAAGGCGATATTTTAAATCATTTTTATAACGAACTTTCGGCTGATGTTCTGTATGTGGGACATCATGGAAGCGGAAGTTCTACATCACAAAAATTGATAGATGCAGTTTCTCCTAAATATGCTATAATACAATGTCAGGACAGTACGTATTTGCCGAACGGAAACACCATTCGCAGACTTATGAACTCAGGCTGTTCGATATATCGCACCGATGAAGTCATGACTGCGACTGTTTGTGTTTATTCTCCCAATGACGGAATACATATTCTGTCGCACAGCGAATAATCATTCAAGAAAAAATTGACTGTTGATAAAAAAACGAATTTGTTGTAAAATGATTTTATTAATAAAAATAAAATCGAGGAAACAATGAAAACATACAATTTTATCAGCAAACAATCTGACGAATGCTGTATCGCTTTGGGATTTTTTGATGGTATTCACACAGGACATCAACAATTAATTGAATCTATGCTGAACACGGCAAAAGAAAAAAATATTTCGTCTGCGGTGTTTACGTTTGCACAGTCGCCGTCTGTCGCTTTGGGAAAATCCGAAAGCCGTATTTTGATGAAATATGACGACAAAATATCTGCTTTTGACCGCATGAAAATAGATAAGTGCTTCGCCCCAAATTTTTTAGATCTTCGAGATATTTCAGCAGAAGATTTCGCCGAAAATATCCTTATAAAAACTCTTAATGCCAAAGCGATTTTTTGCGGATACAATTATCGTTTCGGGAAATTTGCATCGGGTGGGTGCGGTTTGCTTTCGGAGATATGCGAAAAAAACGGAGTCGATTTTTTTGTCGTATCGCCTGTATGTTATGACGGAACTGCCGTCAGTTCGAGCAGAATACGCAATCTCATAGAACAAGGAAAACTGTACTCGGCAAACGCTTTATTGAAATATCCGTTTTCGATTTCGGGAGAAATAATTCACGGCAAGCAGAACGGGCGAACAGTTGGGATTCCGACAATCAACCAATCGATACCCGATTATTTTGTTACGCCTCGTTTTGGGGCATACGCATCTTTTGCGATACTAAACGGAGTACGTTACAATGCTGTGACAAATATCGGAATACGTCCGACTGTACTTGGCGAAGGGGTCAACTGCGAAACTCATATTTTGGATAATTTCAGCGGTGAACTGTACGGAAAGAAGATTCGCACACAGCTTTTGTGGTTCGAGCGAGATGAACGGAAATTCCAAAATTTAAACGAGCTTGCACAACAAATATCTCGTGATATTTCACATATTGAAGAACTGAAAATATACGAAAAATACAGAAACGGAGAATATAAAAAATGCCTTTAGGTACTGTTGAAAAAAAATCCGCACCAATAGAACAAGAAGAGCAAAAGAAGCAAAAAGAACAAAAGAACAAAAGAAAATTAGACAAATTTCAAAAATTCATAATAATCTACATATCTATAATACTATTACTCAACGTAATTGCACGTTTGAGCAGCAGTGCTTGTGATTTTTACGCCAATCACATTTTTTGGATTGCCTCGGAAACATACTCAAGATTTTCGGGAATATTTCCGTTTTCGTTCGGAGAGCTGCTTGCGGCAATAGGAATACTTATTTTATTAGTATTGGTAATAACATCAATTCTGCTGATTTTTTTGAGAAAAAAACCCAAATACAAAAAATTTGCATTTAGCTATCTCAAAACGACTCTTGTTATAGCTTTATCGGTGGCGATGTTGTACACGCTAAATTGTACGATTCTTTACGGCTCGTCCAAAATGGATTTTTCAAACAGTACCCGTGAATTTGACATTGATACTCTCGAAGAAGTTCGCAATATGGTAGTAAACAAATGTATTGAGCTTTCGGAGCAAATGGAAAGAGAAGATGACGGCACTCTCATTTTTAACGGAAATTTTGACAAATCCGCTGCTGAAGCGTTGCATGGTATCTCAAACAAGTTTCCACGTTTAAAGGGATATTATCCGCCAACAAAAGAATTGTGGTGTTCGTATTATATGTTTGAGTTGAATACCATCGGCGTGTATTTTCCTTTTTCTATGGAGGCAAATTACAGCAAGTTTGTTTCGGATTCATATATGCCGAACGTTCTGGCACACGAGTACGCACATCTGAAGGGATATATCTACGAGGACGAGGCAAATTTTATATCGTTTTTGGCTTGTATCAACAGCGATGACAAAGCAGTTGAATATTCGGGATATTTGAGCGTCTTGTGGTATATAGACGACGATTACTCCCACAGCGTGCCTGAAGAAAGATATAACAAACAACCGCAAATTCCCGATATAGTCAATCTTGACAATAACTGCTACGACCAAAAAACAATTCAACAGCTTATAAAACTCCAGCATGAAAATTTGGATAAATACGGCGAAATCACCGATGCAATAGTAGATTTCAGCTATGACGCAACCGACCTCTACAACGATTTTGTGGATTACACCCCCAATTATAACGAAGTTTCTCTGCTTATGATGCAGTATTATAACGAGTATCATTCTTTTAACATTTAATTTTTTTGTTGCTTATTTTCTCTTCTTTTT
>CACXHC010000068.1 GCA_902767285.1 uncultured Ruminococcus sp. | reverse complement strand
TCGAAATAGCCGGTACCGGTAAGACCAAAGAGAATTGTCTTTTCTTCGCCCGTTTCTTTGCATTTGAGAGCTTCGTCAACAGCGGCTTTGATTGCGTGACTGCTTTCGGGAGCGGGGAGAATACCTTCTACTCTTGCAAATTGTTGAGCTGCCTCGAATACAGAAGTCTGTTCAACGGAAACTGCTCTCATATAGCCATCATGATAAAGCTGAGAAAGAGTTGAACTCATGCCGTGGAATCTAAGTCCGCCTGCATGGTTCGGCGACGGAATAAATCCACTGCCGAGCGTGTACATCTTAGCCAGCGGACAAACCATGCCTGTATCGCAGAAGTCATAAGCGAATTTACCTCTTGTAAAGCTGGGGCAAGATGCAGGCTCAACAGCAACAATATCATAATCTTTCTCGCCACGGAGTTTCTCGCCCATAAACGGAGCAATAAGTCCTCCAAGGTTGGAACCACCGCCCGCACAGCCGATTATAACATCCGGAACAATACCGTATTTATCCATAGCAGTCTTTGTTTCAAGACCAATTACAGACTGATGCAAAAGTACCTGATTGAGTACACTTCCCAAAACATAGCGATAACCATCGTTAGAAGTTGCAACTTCAACAGCCTCAGAGATTGCACAGCCAAGACTTCCTGTTGTTCCGGGGTATCTTTCAAGAATCTGTCTGCCGACTTTAGTTGTATCAGAGGGAGAAGGAGTTACAGATGCACCGTAAGTTCTCATTACTTCACGTCTAAACGGCTTCTGCTCATACGAAACTTTTACCATATATACTTTGCAGTCAAGTCCGAAATAAGAACAAGCCATTGAAAGAGCCGTTCCCCACTGTCCGGCACCTGTTTCGGTAGTAACACCTTTCAGACCTTGCTTTTTAGCGTAATATGCCTGAGCTATTGCCGAATTGAGTTTATGACTTCCGCTTGTGTTGTTTCCTTCAAATTTATAGTAGATTTTTGCGGGAGTCTGCAATTTTTCCTCAAGACAGTAAGCACGAATAAGCGGAGAAGGACGGTACATTTTATAAAAATTCTGTATTTCTTCGGGAATATCTATAAATGCGTTTGTTTCATCGAGTTCTTGTTTTACGAGTTCATCACAAAAAACAGGACGAAGATCATCAAATCCCATAGGCTCATGTGTCGCAGGATTAAGAAGCGGTGCGGGTTTGTTTTTCATATCTGCACGCACATTATACCACTGCTTTGGAATATCCTCCTCACTAAGATATATTTTATACGGTATTTTTTTCTCAGCCATGACTAAAAGACCTCCTATTATTAATATGAAAACGATTTAAACAGCTAAAATCGCACATTTATTATTATATTCATTTTCTATAATTTGTCAAGAAACTGTTTGTATTTTTTAAAGAAATTTCACCTTGCCAAAAGAGAAAGGGGGGGAACTCTATTTGGCAAGGTGATTCGTTAAAGTTGAGTTATTTGTTCTTCATAAGGCATAACGGATATTTCGAGATTTCCGTTTTTGGTTCTGAGTTCGTCAATGAATGCTTTTTCTTCCGAGGAATTTTTCATTTGAATTTTGTAAGAAAGTCTGAACATCGACCCCATGCCTGTTGTTTTTACGCCCATGCTCTCGTAGCTTTTAAGATATTTGCTGAAAATCTTATCAAAAACATCGTTATATGCGAGGGATTCTGGAATGGTTATCTTAAGTATTCTATCCTGAGCAAGGCTGTTATGTTCAAATATCGGCAAGTATGAAAGCAAGAAGAACAGAAGCGACATTCCTATAAGAATTACTACTCCATATCCTGCGTAGCCCATGCCGAAAGCGATTCCTGATGCCATTGCTATAAGTATAGATGCAAGCTCGTCAGCACTGCCCTGAGCTGAACGGAATCTTATAAGTCCGAACGCTCCGCCTATTGCGATTCCGGCACCGATGTTTCCATTAACAAATGTTATCACTGACGAAATTATGAAAGGAAGTATTGACGCTACTATAAAAAATCGCTTTTTTGAGCGAACTTTAAATGACATTATCCATGCAAAAAAGACTCCTGCTGCAAGAGAAATTCCCGACATCATAAAAAATTGAGTTGCTGTTACTGTTGTACTATAAATAGAATCAAACATAATTCATCTTCCTTTCTTTGCATTATGCGATACATCTTTTGTATGCTGTTCCGTATTTTGAAAAAGAGCTTTTGTATATTCCGCCTTCTGAAAGAATTTTTGCAAGCCAAAGCGGAATAGCTTCCTGAACTTTTACCTCAAGAATAGTGCTTCCTTCGGGAAGTAATGATGTACCTTCCATTGATTTTGTAAGGGTGAGATCATCGGTTCTGAATCTTGGGTTATGGTCGATAGTAAGTCTTAAATCGCCATCAGGCTGATAGTAAGCAATTCTATCGTATATGATAAGACAAGCCGGAACAAGATTTCTGTAGTGATCTCTGAAAGTAGTTATTTCTTTATTTATCTGACCCGAGGAGAATACATCTTCACTGCCTTGGAAAAATTTTTCAACATCGGGGAGAGTACTCTGTACACGTCTTTTGTAAACGATTCCGTATGCTTTTCTTTTAAGTTCAAGAAAAACGGGAGAAGATTCGGTTGCGATACCGTATGAACGAAGTCTTATTTTTTCTTTGAAATCTTGTGAATCGATAGAACCTCTTATAAGTCCGTAATTGTTTGTATCGTAGTAAAGAGATGCTATTGAAGTAAGTCCATATTGGTCGGGAAGCATTCTTCCTTTAATTTGTTCTTTAAAATATTTGGTTTGTTCTTCATTCAAAATATATTTAAGTTCGTATCTTTTCATAACTGTTATAGCCATAATAATGCCTCCTTAATTCACCGAACCTCATCTGTTTTCATACTGTGTTAAATGAGGTTTTTTATTTGTTGATATAATAATACTCCCTCAACCTTAAATTAAACTAAAGAAAGCCATAAAAATTGTGAACAAATTGTAAATTGTATCTTCAAAAATAAAAATAAATATGCCGAAATAATTGTAAATTTTGATTTTTTGTGATATAGTATTAACAAATCTATTGATTTAAGGGAGATGTGTTTTATGGAAAACAGTATCATGCAAAATTACGAAAAATGGCTCGAAAAGGCGACAGATGACAAAAGACTTATAAGCGAGCTTACCGCCGTAAAAGACAATCAAGACGAAATTTATGACAGATTCTACCGCAGTCTTGAATTTGGCACAGCTGGTTTGCGAGGAATTTTGGGAGCAGGTACAAACAGAATGAACATCTATGTTGTAAGAGTTGCTACTCAAGGTTTGGCAAATTATCTCTGCAAAAACTACACTGAATCTTCTGTATCTATATCCTGTGATTCAAGAATAAACTCAACACTTTTTGCTGAGGAAGCAGCGAGAGTTCTTGCCGCTAACGGAATCAAAGTTTATCTTTCTAAAGAACTTCAACCGACTCCGGTTGTATCCTATGCGGTAAGATATTTCAAGAGCAAAGCCGGAATCATGGTTACAGCAAGTCACAATCCGTCAAAATACAATGGATACAAGTGTTACGGCTCGGACGGATGTCAGATGACAGATAATGCCGCAAATGCCGTTTATAATGAAATAATTAAACTTGACTGCTTCGATGATGTAAAACTCGTTGATTTTGATGAAGCTCTCAAAAACGGTACAATCGAATATATAAAAGACGAATTTTACGAGTCGTATCTTGCAAAAGTTGAGGAGCAGTCTATTCGCAAAGATATTTGTAAAGACTCGAATCTCAAAGTTGTATACACTCCGCTCAATGGTGCCGGAAACAAGCTTGTAAGAGAGATCCTCGCCCGCAAAGGTGTTAAGGATATTCATATAGTAAAATCGCAGGAAATGCCGGACGGCAATTTTCCGACTTGTCCATATCCGAATCCCGAGATAAAAGAAGCTCTCGAAGAAGGTTTGAAACTTTGTGCCGAAGTTAAGCCTGATCTTCTTCTCGCAACCGATCCTGACAGTGACAGAGTTGGTATTGCTGTTCCTGATGGTGACGGTTACAGACTCATTACAGGCAACGAAACAGGCATAATGCTCACCGACTATATTTTGAAAAGCAGAATAGAGCTTAACACTTTGCCTAAAAATCCGATAATGGTAAAAACCGTGGTTACAAGCGTACTTATTGACAGAATCGCCGCCGATTATGGTGTTGAAGTTAAAAACGTTCTTACCGGATTCAAGTATATAGGCGAACAAATTCTCCGTCTTGAGGAAAAAGGCGAAGAGGACAGATATGTTTTCGGATTTGAAGAGAGCTACGGTTATCTTGCCGGCTCTTATGTAAGAGATAAAGATGCCGTTGTTGCATCTATGCTTATTGCCGAAATGACTGCTTATTACAAAAAGCAAGGAAAATCACTTATTGAAATTCTCAACGGACTTTACTCAAAATACGGTTACTACAAGAACGTAACACTCAGCTTTGAATTTGATGGTGCTTCCGGCATGGAAAAGATGAAAAATATCATGGATAAGCTCCGCAATTTCGAATCTGACAAAATGGCAGGTTACAAAATTCTCAGACACGCTGATTATCTTCTTCAGTTCGACAAAAATTATGTTACGGGAGAAGAAACCGTTATCACATTACCCAAATCAAATGTACTCTCGTTCTTCCTTGAAAATGACAATGCTATCATCGTAAGACCTTCGGGAACGGAACCCAAAATCAAGATATATTTCACCGGCGTTGGCAAAAATGAAAAAGATGCCATTGATACAGCCAACAAACTTATCCAATATGTTAAAACTTCGGGTATTCTCGATTAAGTATGCAGTGCCTTCACCCGTTTCACACTCATTAAGAGCTTTTCTT
>CACXHC010000067.1 GCA_902767285.1 uncultured Ruminococcus sp. | reverse complement strand
AGCTTTTCGGATCTGCTGGCTATGTGTGCTTAATGGTTATTATTTGTGCATTTTGACGATGAATTTGAAAATTTGCTCATTTATAGCTATTTAAAAATGATTCGTGACAGCGGTATGGCGTTCGCACGTTTGTCAAACGGATTCAGTCAATTTTATCTTCTTGCAGAAAATACAGACGAAAATTCCGATAAAAGTTTCGAGAGTATCGAGAATATCCGAAAAGTGTTTGCCCTGTTTGCCGAAGAACATTTGCTCAAAACAATAATTTATATGTATTCAAAGCCATGTATACCCATAACGGCGGAGCTTATCAGCAAGGGAACGGGATACACCATGCACGAAGTCGAACGCTGTATGAAAATTATATGCGAAAACAATTTGGCAGAGCAAATTAAAATAGCCGGCATAGAAGGGGATATAAATGCGTATGCTGTCCGCAAAGAAGGCTGTATAATTCCGCTGCTGCAATTTGCCGATGAGATAGCCAAGGGAAGTCCATTCCCCGTGTTTAATATGTTTGACAGACTAAAGCCACTCCATAATTAAACGTACAGTTGATTTTTAATCCTAATAGTTGTATGATTTTTTAAACTGTTGATTGATTTGTCGATATGTTACGGTTTATAATATATATACAATAAAAATTAGATGGAGTTGTTTATATGAAAAAAATCATATCAGTTATTCTTGCGACATTGATAATCTGCACAGCAACGGCTTGTTCTTCCAATAATGAATCTTCGGAAGATGAAAGCGATACATCATCAACAGCAATAGACCCTGCGAAATTACCTTCAAAAATTGATTTGAGAAATTACAACGGAAGTAATTATGTTACAGCCGTAAAACGTCAAGCATACGGCGATTGCTGGTCGTTCGGCATTTCGGCGGCGGCAGAAAGTTCGTATTTGTATGTAAACGACCTCGGAACACCTTCGACCGAAACAAATGACGAGGGATTGTTCAAAGACAACAACAATGCGAATTTCTCCGAAAGGTATCTTTCGTGGTACGTTTACCATAGCATAACTTCCGAGGACGTGACAAAAGGAAAAATACCGGAATCGCAAGTGGGCGAGGGATACGACACAAGCGTATCAGACAGCCGAAATCCCAACTCCGCATTTCTCATGGGGGGAGCATCATTTTCGGGAATGAATATGTTTGCCGCAGGTTTCGGCCCTGTTGATGAATCCACAGAGGTAAACGGCGAAAATCCGTATGCCTACTCCGATAAAAATATACTCAATAACGAAGATTTGGAAGATTTTTCACCAAGCGGAGATTGGTCTATTCCTATAAACGCTCAGTATCGAAACGCACCAACTAAAACTTCGCTCAGAAACGGAAACCGTTTGCCGTGTCCTGCTTCAAAAGATTCTGATGGAAACTATGTGTTTAATGAGGACGGAGTTACCGCTATAAAATCCGAGATAGCACAAGGCCACGCTGTTGGAATTACCGCACTTGTTTTCGGCAGAATGAATTACGAAAACTGGGCGGCATACACCGACACAGACAGCCGAAATCACGTTATAACTATTGTTGGTTATGATGATAACTATCCGAAAGAAAATTTCGAAGTAGAAAAAGACGGCACACCTGATCCCAACAGTATTCCCCCGACAGACGGTGCATTCATAATTAAAGACAGTTCGGGAGAGTACGGCGGAATTGACGGCAAAGGAACATACTATATTTCGTATCATGACCATACTTTACTTGATCCGATAAGTTTTGATTTCGATAAAACCGATTCCATTAAATATTCGCAGGTAAATTACGACCAGTACGATTTTCTCTTTGTAGGCTGGTGTGCCAATGATGATAAATCTTCCGAAACAAAAACGGCAAACGTTTTCACCGCAGAAGAGGACGAGTATCTCACACAAATATCTTATAAAACAAATCAGTTCAACTCAAATGTACATTATTCAATATACAAAGGCATAACAGACGGAACTCCTGATTCCGGAACACTTTTGGAAGAGGGCGATTTTTCTCATCCATACGCCGGTTATCACAAAATTGACCTGAAAGATGAATACATTCTTAAACAAGGCGAAAAATATTCCATTGTATTGACAATGACATACAGCCCCGATGATTCAAGCAAAATGTATACTTATGTAATCCCCTACGCAACAAATATTTATCCTTATGGCGGAAGCGTTGAAACTGAGTCAAAGGTTGTCGGCATAATAAATAAGGGTGAGAGCTATCTTTTCAGTGACGGAAAGTGGACAGACCTTACAGAGATAAAAGACGACCTCGCCAAAATAGCTTTGGAACAGGATCAAGCAAGACCCGTTCCCGAAAATTTCAAAGCATTGAGCATAGACAGAATAACAGTTGATAATTTTGCAATAAAAGGAATTTCGGTTTCGGCAGACAATCACAAATAAATCTCAAATTTGTTGCTTATTTTGTCTTCTTTTTTTTGAAAAAAAAGAAGCAAAAAAAACTTTTACTATATAAATTTTATGTGTTTCAACTAACATCCTATAAACTTAAACAAAAACGACTGCAAAAGTATGCAGTCGTTTTTGTTTCTATATTTTTTAGTAAATTCTATACAATT